>JASHQN010000161.1 GCA_030039135.1 Thermoplasmata archaeon
CCCGCCTCAAGAACGTGAAAGCCCCGGTGGGGGTGTACCGGATCGCCGTACCGAACTAAGACCTTGAACGCCGGCGCGAGAGGTAGCCCCGAGCGGATTCGTCTGCTGTTACAGGGTAATGTGGATACACCACCATCGGGGACGATGTCCCGGTCTTTCCGAGCTACCTCATCCTCCGTCGAACCTCTCGGAGGGTCGAGGACGAGTACGCACTTGGGCGATCCTTCCAGATCATGACGACCCAGATTACCGGACCGTCGACCCGGTAGAAGATCCGGTAACCCCGGAGGTGAAACCGCCAGGCGCCGGGTACGCCAGAGACCTCCTTTACCTGCAGTCCCGGGTACGAGCGGAACGGTCCCGCCTTCAGATAGGTCAGACGAAATCGCAGCTCGCGCCGGAGCCTTGGCGGGAGCTTCCAATACTCGTCGTCTGCCTCGGGTTCATACCCGACGCGGTACAGGGTCACCGCCTACGGCCGGCGTAGACTTCGGTGTCCAATCGACCCCGCGGCTTCGCGTTCATCCGCCGCTTGAGCTCTTCCATCAGCTCCGGCGGGTAGTGCTCATCGACGAGATCGCGAAGAAGCTCATCATACGTTTGACCTGTTGGTTTGACCGATTCAAGGAGCTTTCGTGTGCTCTGGCGAATCGTAATGGTGGTCTGCGGATCTGCGAGGGCCATCGGTCGCTATAGACCGGCAATTGCCTTAACTCTTTGCCCGTCTCTTCTCCCCCGGGCATCGGAGTTTCGGTCTCGCTCTGGAAGTTGTCCTAGGGGCAAGAGGCCAGCACGAGTTGCCGAGCCCGGAATCGTGCCTCTCGGCTCGAGCTTCCTAGCCCCGAGCGGATTCGAACCGCTGTCGCCGGCTCCAAAGGCCAGCATGCTTGGCCGCTACACCACGGGGCTGCGCGTCCCACGGGAACTCCATACTAAAGCGTGAAGTGGAGGCGGGCCGGTCACCTCTCCGACACGGGCCGGCCATCCCGCGTTCGGGCGGAGCGCTCCGGCCCAACGGCGGGTGGCGGAGCCGCCACGATAAGAGGAAAAGTGGTGTCACGGTGTCCGTGCGCCGGACCAAGATCTTGGCAACGATCGGACCGGCGACCGACCTGCCCGAACGATTGACCTCCATGCTGAGGGCGGGGGCGGACGCGTTTCGGCTGAACCTCTCGCACGGAACCGACGCCGAGCACCGGGCCACGCTGCGGAGGATGCATGCCGCGGCGCGCGTGGTAGGGCGAGACGTCGCCATCGTCGCGGACGTCCAGGGGCCCAAGATCCGGATCGGGGACCTCGCCGCCCCTTCCGTGGAACTGCGTCCGGGACAGGCCTGGCGACTCGATCGCGATCCTACGCCGGGGGACACTCGACGCGTCCGGGTCGAACTCCCGTCGTTCCGGCAGGCGGCCCGCCCGGGGGATCCGATCCTCTTGGGCGACGGCGCCGTCGAGCTGAAGGTGGACTGGGTGAGTCCGGACACCATCGGCACGCGCGTGGTCAGCGGGGGCGCTGTCGGCAGCCACGCGGGTATCTACCTGCCCCGCGCCCAGCTGCGCCTGGGCGCCTTCGCGACGCACGACCGTCACGATGCCGAGATCGCGCTGGCGGGAGGGATCGACTTTCTCGCGCTGTCGTTCGTTCGCGACGCGACGGACCTCGCGGAGGCGCGGCGCTGGCTGGATCGCCATGCCGAGGGCGCCGAGGTGGGCCTGATCGCGAAGATCGAGCGGGCCGAGGCCCTGGCTAGAATCGACGACATCCTTGGGGCCGCCGACGGGATCATGGTCGCGCGCGGCGACCTCGGCATCGAGGTGCCGCTCGCGCGGCTCGCCCTCGAACAGAAGCGGCTCGTACGGCGCGCCAACGTCGCGGGAAAGTTCGTGATCGTCGCGACCCAGATGTTGCTGAGCATGGTCAACTCCCCCCGCCCCACGCGCGCCGAGGCGACCGACGTGGCGAACGCGGTGCTGGACGGTGCGGACGCGGTGATGCTCAGCGAGGAGAGCGCGGTGGGGCACTTTCCGATCGAATCCGTGCGCTGGCTCGCCCGCATCGCCGAGGCGACCGAACCATCCTACGACGCGCTCCCGCTGAGAGGCCTGATCTCGGGCGACCCCTCCGACCCGCCCGGTAGCCGAGCGGTGGCCGCGGCCGCCGTCACGCTCGCCGAAGGGGTGGGCGCCCGCGCGATCGCCAATCCTACCCACTCAGGGCGGACCGCGCGCACGGTCGCCGCGCTGCGACCGAAGGTTCCGGTGATCGCGCTCTCCCACAATGCCGGAGTGCGTCGCCGCCTCTCGCTCGTCCGGGGCGTGCACACGCTCATGGTACCTCCGCACCGCAGCCTGGTCGAGCTCCGACGGGAAATCTCGGACCGCCTCGGAAACCTTCCGGGCCTCGGCACCGGACCGATCGTGCTCACGGCCGGCTACCCGATCGAGGGTCGCCCGACCAACCTGATCACGCTGGTCGATCCGGCGACGGAAGAGTTGCCGTCACCCGGACGCCGGGCTCGCGTCGCGCGCCAGTGACCGCGAACAGGAGCGGGAGCGGAGCGAGGGCGACGAGCCCGGCATAGAACCAGGCGATCGTGTAGCCGAAACCGGCGGCGACGAACGCGAAGAGGATCGCGAGCGCGCTGCCGAGAAAGATCTGGATGCCGTTCATGAGCGCGAGGGCGAGCGAGAGCGACTCCCGCTCGACCCCCGGTAGGTACGACGGCATGAGGTAGAGGTCGGCGAAGACGATGCCGGTCACGAACCC
>JASHQN010000162.1 GCA_030039135.1 Thermoplasmata archaeon
GCTCCACGATCTCAACCTTGCGGCCCGCTACGCCGACCGCGTCGTCGTGCTCTCCCGAGGGCGACTGGTGCAGGACGGACGACCGGCGGATGTGCTCTCGGGGGCGATCCTCCGGGACGTTTGGGAGGTTGAGGCCGAGCTTCGGCGCGATCCGAGGTCGGGCCTGCCCTACCTCATCCCGGTGCTCCCCCGGCAGCTCGTCGGCGCGGGATCGCCGGCTGAGCTTCGGCGTGGCCCCGTTCACGTCGTCGGGGGCGGCGGGGCCGCGTCGGACTACCTGCGGGCGCTCGTCGCCGAGGGCTTCCGCGTCACGACCGGTGCCCTTCCCCTCTTCGATTCCGACAGCGCGACGGCCGAAGAGCTCCACATCCCCGCGGCACTCGAAGTCCCGTTCGCGCCGCTCGGCCCTGAGGCCCGGGCCGAGCACCGCCGATTGTTGGACGCGGCCGCTGCGATCGTGGTGGCACCGATCGCCGTCGGCCCGTCGAACCTCGCCAACCTAGAAGACCTCCTGCCGTTCGTCGGGACGCGTCCGACGTTCCTCGTTCGCGCTGAGACGCTCGCCGAGCGCGACTTCACGCAGGGGCGAGCGCAGTCGATCGGACGCGATCTTCTCTCCCGTGGCGGTCAGGCGGTCGCCAACGTGGAGGAGCTCCTCGACCGACTGAGGTTGGTCCTGCCGGCTCGAGAGCCGGCGGCCCTGCTCCCGCCCTAGCGCCGCTCCGCGCCAATATGCTCGACCCGCAGTGGGATCTTCTGCGGTCCGGCGAGCGCCGCGAGCACCCGAGGCAGGTCGTCATCCAGGAGCACGATCCGGACCTCGAGACCGACCCCGAGCGCATCGATGGCCGCGCTCGCGACGCCGAAGCGCAGCACCGGCCGCCGGATCGCCCGGGAGGTGAGGAGGAACGCTTCGAGACCGACGGCCGCGAGGACGGCGTTCGACGCCCCCCGGAGCCGCCGGGCGAGCTCGCGCAGGACCCCCGGTCGATCGACCCGCTCGGCGGGGAGCACGAGCAGGCGCAGCCGTCCTCGACGGATCGGCACGATCCCCTCGAGCTCTCCGACCGAGACGAGCCCCCCGCCCTTCGCGGGCCCAAGGGCTTTCCCTCGTGAGGGTCCGTCCGTGCCCGGGCGGGCGTGAAGCAGACCGTCCCGCATCTCGAGGACGACCGGTGCCCCGGCCCGCAGGTCCCCTGCGGCGACCGCCCGGGTCGATCGGATCACATGGAGACGGCGACCGCGACGGTCGAGATCGTCACGGACGGAGTCGAAGACCGCGTGCAGCCAGTGCACGCCCGCCACCGTGGGGCGGTAGCGCCCGCCGCGCCGTTCGGCGAGACCGCGTCGTACCAGCTTGCGAAACGAGTGACTGACCGCCTGGACGGTGACGCCGAGCCGCGAGGCGATCGACTTGAGGTCGGTGGGCTCCTCGGTCGTGCATTCGTAGAGGATCAGTAGATCGCTGATCGTTCCCGCGCGGCGAAGCTGCGCCAAGCCGCCCCGGGGCGACGGGATCCGGGCCGTCCGATCCGGCACGGCGGCTCCAGCCGGTCGGGGTACAAGAGGAGGCGGTGGACCTAGGTCGGCGCCGCCGACCGGTGGTCGGAGCGGGGGGCACCGGTCGGACGTTTCAGCTCCCGGATCCGGTCGCGGATGCGAGCCGCCTCCTCAAAGTCGAGCCGCTCCGCGGCGAGCCGCATCTCCTCCTCGAGGTTCGCGAGGAGAAGGGGGAGCCGGTCCTTCCAGTACCGCCCCAGTCCCTCGACCGAGAGCTCGCCGGACGGGGCCGCCTCCTCCGGTCCGAGGAGAGAACGCACCTCCTTGACGACCGATTCGGGGACGATGCCGTGGACGCGGTTGTACTCGACCTGAGCGGCCCGGCGGCGAGCCATCTCCGCGACCGCCCGCGCCATCGAGCCCGTCGTGCGGTCGGCGTACAGAACGACCTTCCCGTCCACGTTGCGGCTCGCCCGGCCCGCGGTCTGGACGATCGACGTCTCGCTGCGGAGATAGCCTTCCTTGTCCGCGTCGAGGATCGCGACGAAGCTGACTTCGGGGAGGTCGAGCCCTTCCCTCAACAGGTTGATCCCGACGAGGACGTCGAACCGGCCCACGCGAAGGTCCCTCAGGATCTCGACGCGCTTGAGCGTCTCCACTTCTGAGTGGAGGTAGCGGACCTTGAACCCCTGGTTCGCGAGGTAGTTCGCGAGCTCCTCGCTCGTCGCTTTCGTCAGCGTCGTGACGAGAGCGCGATCGCCCCGGGCGACGCACGCTCGCAGCTCGGTCATGAGGTCCGCGATGTGGCCCTTCAGCGGTCGGATCTCGATGGGCGGGTCGACGAGCCCGGTCGGCCGGATGATCTGCTCGACCAGGCCCTTCGACATCTTCCGCTCGAACGGGCCCGGGGTCGCGGAGACGAAGACGAGCTGCGGAACCCGCTCGAGGAACTCGGGGAACTTGAGCGGGCGATTGTCCCGGCAGGACGGAAGGCGCCAGCCGAACTCAACGAGGTTGTCCTTGCGGCTCCGGTCGCCCTTGTACATCCCCTGAAGCTGGGGGACCGTCACGTGGGACTCATCGAGGAAGACGAGGAGGTCGTCCGGGAAGAAATCGAGGAGCGTGTACGGCGGCTCGCCGGGCCGCCGGCCCGAGAAGTAGCGCGCGTAGTTCTCGATGCCCGAGCAGTAACCGGTCTCCCGAATCATCTCGAGGTCGTAGTTCACCCGACCCTCGAGCCGCTGCGCCTCGACGATCTTCTCGGATTGGCGGAGCGCATGCACGCGCGCCTCCTTCTCCTTCTCGATCTCGGACAGGATCCCCCGGACCCGCTCGTCGACCG
>JASHQN010000002.1 GCA_030039135.1 Thermoplasmata archaeon
ACGATCCCGTCCGGCCAGAGCTACGACGTCACCTACGAACCGATCTACCTTACCGCCCACGATCGGCCCGGCGGGTACGCGCTCGAGAACACCTTCTATCGCTTGGGTGTGGACCCGCTCGGCCTCGGCTACCCTGAGAGCGGCATCACGCCCAACTACGTCGAGAACGAGACCTTCCACACAGTGAGCTTCACCGGCAGCCTCCGGAGCGATTTCGCTCCCGGCGAGAAGGCCCTGATCAACACCAACATGATGTACGGGTCGTCGAACCTGCTCAACTCCGCGTACATCACTTGGAACGAGACGACGCTCTTCCTAGGATTCAATGCGTCGATCATCAGCAACAACCTCTACTTCTTCATCAGCAACGACACCAACTCCGGCTTCGGCACGTTCTCGCTCAACTACACGAGCGAAACCAGCCTCAATCGACCGATCATCTTCACCCAACCGGTGAACTTCATCGGCCACGTGATCTACGGAAACGGCGGAGTCCCCACCCCCGTCTACGCGTACAACGTCACGACGCGGGAGACGACCAGTAACACCTCGGTTACGCTCGGCAACCTCACCACCAAGCTCTCCTCGATGACGACCGCGTCGTCCGTGGAAGTCGCGATCCCGTTCTCCGTCCTCTACGGTCGGCCGGCGTCGTGGCCCGTGCTCGGACTGTTCGCGAACGTGAGCCTGATCGCGGCGATCGTCGGTGGCGGCGGCCCGTCCACGGGTCCCACCCTTCCCGCCGGGCAGGGATACGCGTACACCGGCTACTATAACCAGAACCACACGGACGGCTACTACGAGCTATTGAACACGTTCTTCACGGAGAACCTCGACCCGTACGGGGACGGGGTCCCGGCGCTCCAGATCAACCCGACGTACACCTACGGCCACACGTACCATAACGTCGACCTCACCGGCACCCCCACGACCGACTTCGTCGCTCCTGAGATCATCGGCCGGAACTACGAAACGCCCTACGGTTCGAGCAACCTCCTCAACAGCCTCTATGCGACCTGGAACTACACCGACCTGTTCGTCGGCACGAACTCCACCGTGGCCGGCGGTAACAACCTCCTCGTCGCGATCTCGAACGGGAGCAAGCTCGGAGGCGCGACGAACTTCAGTTCGACGAACGTCGCGCTCCTGCAACGGAACTTCACTTTCAGTACGCCGGTCAACTTTGTCTTCGCCATCACCGGGGGCGCCTCCAGCGGCGCGCTCTACGAGGTCACGGCTTGGACGGCCACCTCGACGACGTTCACGCAGATCGCGACCATCCCCGCCGGCACCGACGGTGACGAGTTCGCGATTTCGTTCTCCACGATCTTCCCCGATCAGCCTTCCGTGGCCGGGGCCGATGCCGTACCACCGGGCGCAAGCCTAGAGCTCGTGGCCCTCCTCTACGGAGGTACCGCCGCGCACGGCAACGGGGCGTACATCGGCCCCACGATCCCCGCCAACCAATCGGCCGGAACGGGGACCGGTTACGCCTCGATCGGCGCGTACGAGTCGATCGGGATCGACCCGAACAAGAACGGCTACGCCGAGCCCGGGATCGTTCCGAGCGCCCCGTCCGTAGTCTACAAAGGAAACCCGATTTCCCTCGACATCATCTTCAACGACCACCAGCCCCTCTACGCCGCGATCGGCGGCCCCTGGGCTCTCGCCTGGACGGTCGTGCACCTAGAGGAGTACGCTGAGCAGGCGCTGATCGCCGGGCTCTACCCCGACGTCAACATCACCTACTCGCTCTCGGGCTCCCTCCTCTACCAGATCGAGGCGATCGGCCTCGGGGACTACAACAACAGCTACCTCGAGGCGGCCTGGATCCCGTCGTCGCAGTGGGGCAACTCGATCTACACCGAAGTGACGACCTACGGGGACTCGTTCCTCTCATCGTTCGTCCAGCCGTACGAGTGGAATACCACGAACGTGAGCCACGTGCTCGAGTTCGACCTCGCCTTCAACACGCCCCCCTGGGTCTACAGTGCTCCGACGGCGGCGAGCGCGCTCTACAACAGCCTGTACACGCTCGAGGCGGGCGGCAAGATCCTGAGCACGGCTCAGCTCACGGACGCCCTCGTGGAGTTCTTCCTATGGTCCACGAGCTGGCCGATCGAGACGGGCCAGCTCGGTAGTGCTTACATCAACTCGACCATGTGGGCGCTCTTCAACGACTCGAGCTTCCCGATCTCCGACATCAAGACGATCCAGGATTACTACCCGGTCGAAGCCCAGCTCGTGATCTCCGCCTTCTCCAAGGACCGGATGCTCAACGACGGCGGAGGAGGGAACGTCGAGCTGATCACAACGCCGTTCGACCATCCGATCCTTCCGCTCCTGCTCTTGAACAACTGGACCGACGAGGGCGGGGCGGCGATCACGAAAGGGATCTGGACCAGCGATACGATCGCCCAGCTCCAAATCGGCGCAGGGATCTACAACCAGACGTTCGGCCAGGAGCCGCTCGGACTGTGGAGCCCGGAGCAGGCGGTCTCGGCCTCCGTCATCCCGTACATCAACACGACCGGCTACGAGTGGACTTCCTCCTCGCAGGCGACCCTCGGGGAGGCCGGCATCTCCGTGCCCGGGTCGGGCGCGGTCACTGCGCAGGAGATGGAGCACCTCTACACGCCGTACCGGGTGTACAACGGGACCAACTCGACCGTGATGGCGTTCCGCGACGACACGCTCTCGAACGCCTGGGGTTTCGATTACGGCGACATCGCGAGCAGCCAGGGGAACTGGGCGGCGGTCGACGACTTCGTCAGCTACCTCAAGAACGTCTACGCGACCATCCCGCGGGCGGACCACGGCTCCACCGTCGTCACGATGGCGCTCGACGGGGAGAACTGGATGTTCATGAGCCCGTTCCCCGAGGACGGCGTTCCGTTCCTCGAGGACGTCTACGCCGCCCTCGAGCAGAACTCCTCGTGGCTCGCGACCACGACCATGCAGCAGTACCTCGCGACGAGCCCGGCGCTCCCGACCCTCAGCAACCTGCCGATCGGCTCCTGGAACAACGAGCCCTCCGCGGGCACCGGGATCGACCCGTACCTCGGACAGTGGGCGGGGCACGGCCTCCAGGACGCGACCTGGCAGCAGCTCACCCTGGTCCGGTCCGAGGTTCAGGCGTTCGGCACGGCGAACCACCTGTCGCAGCCGATGACGCTCGCCACTCTCGAGAAGTACAACTACTTCCCGTACCTGACAGAATGGAACACGAGCACCCTCGAAGGGAAGTACGTCGAGGCATGGACCGCGATCTACGGCGCGGAAGGCTCGGACACCTACTTCGCGTTCGACACTGCCGACCAGAGCCCGACCTCCCAGAACTCGATCGTCTTCGAGCAAGCGTTCCGCAGCGACCTGTCGCTGGCGTTGTCGATCCTCGGGCTCCCGTTGACTCCGTTCCTCGAGAGCTCCTACCAGCCCCCCGTTTCCCCGACGACGTGGGGAACGAACGCCTCGATCACCCCGATCCTCACCGGCTCGCTGTTCACGACCGAGACGTTCAGTAAGGGGACCGGCTACTCGGTGAACCAAAACGATGCGTGGGCCGGTTCGTACGTCGAGTCGACCGGCGTTTCGACCTCGGGCTCGGGAGAGATCTCGCAGGTCAATTACGCGTTCGACGTGAGCAACCTCTACTTCTCGGTCCAGGTGAACGGCGCGACCTCGGCGTACAAGAGCCCCAACTTCTACACGGCCGCCCAGGACGATCTGAACGTGTACTTCTCGCCGGTCAACCCCGGCGCGGGGAACCTCCAATCGCTCGGAGTCCCCGACGGGGTCTACTCGGTCGGTTCGACCCCGTTCGACTTCGCTGCGACCACTCAGGCGACGATCGAGGGGAACACGGTCACTCCCACCGGTAGCGCGACGTTGGGCCTCTTTTCGGGCTCGGCGGGCGGGACCTGGGTCGCCTCCACGACCCTCCCGATCGCGGGCGACGCGTTCGTCGGAGGTCTTTTGCAGCTGCAAGTGCCGATGAGCGTCCTGGGCATGGTCCCCGGGGACTCGGTCGAGTTCTTCATCGCCGCGGTGAACTCGACGACCGGGGCGCCGGTCAGCTGGATCGGTCCGCTGACCATCGCGGTCCCGAGCTCCCTCTCGAAGCTCACGCTCATCTCGACGATCCACAACACGTCGCCCGACAACGGGCCCGGCGACTACACCTACCCCACGGCGGAATCGGCCGGGGTCAAGCTGATCCCGAACCCCTTCCCGCCGAACTCGTTCGACATGCAGTGGATCAACGTGTCGATGAATCCGTTCACCGTCCAGTTCAACATCACGTTCGGCAACCTGTCGAACATCTACGGCGGTGCGGACGGGTTCTCGCAGCCGATCATCGACATCTACATCCATGAGCCCGGGGCGGCCGGGAACCTTTCCGGCCTCGCGGGCACCGGGATCGACATCGCCGCGCCGGACGCATGGGCATGGGCGATCCAGGCGTCGGGCTATCCCGCCGACAACTACCTGGAGAACGGCGTGACCCACGTCGAGAATCCCGCCCCCGTGCTGGTCAGCACGAACCTCGGCGAGGGCTCCGGGGTCAACGGCGCGATCCTGCCGAACAAGACCGTCAGCATCGAGGTTCCGACGTCGATCATCGGGAGCGCGATCTCGACCTACAGCTACGTGATCGTCGCCGGCTCCCAGGACGGCTATGGCGTCAACGGCTGGCGGATCGTGTATCCGACGGCGAGCGAGTACCAGGGCGGCGGCGCGAACTACACCGACTCCTCGAACGTCTACAGCTACCTCTCGCCCGCGATGGTCGGCTCGAACCCGACGCTGACGCAGCAGAACCTGCTCAGCAACTACTCGGCCACTCACTATGCGACGCTCGTCGGGATCCAGCTGCCGCTCCTCCACCACGTGACCAGCGCGGCAGCGACCCTCGGGCCCTCGGCGTTCGTGAACGTCTCGAACGATCCCGAGGCCCTCTACGCGTTCGGTTCGCAGGTCTACGTGTCGACCTCCACCGATGGGATGACGTGGAGTGCGCCGGCGCCGTTGGTGAATCTCTCGTTCGTTCCGACCGGGATGGCGGCAACGGGAGGTTCGACGCCGGGGCTCCTCGCGTGGAGCGGGGCGAACTACGTGCTGATGAACCTCGCGACCGATAAGCTCGTGAACGGAACCGTCTCGGGACCGATCGAAGCCGGGGCGCTGACCTACGGCAGCACCGGGTTCGTGGTCGCGCTCGACGTCTCGGGGGTCGTGGAGTTCGGCCCGCCCGACGCCACGCTGTGGTTCGCCTGGCTGGGGGCGACGGGGGTCGGGCTCGCCGCTCTGAACAACTCGATCCTGCTCGCGTACGCGAACGCCACCCTGGTCCGCGTGCTCGTCGTCGGAATCACCCCCAGCGCGGTCACGATCGGGACGACGGCGCTGATGACCGCGCCGGTCCCCACGGGTGCCACGGTGGAGAGCCTGGCGCTCGCCGTCGACCCCTCGGGGGCCGTCGCGGTCGCGATCGCCGCCAAGAACTCGAGCGGGTCGAACATCCTCCTCGCCACGGGGGCCGGGAATCAGACGTTCACCGCGCTCACGGCCGACGGGCAGGACTACTCCCCGTCGGTCCTCATCGGCGGGACCGCCGGAGCCTACACGGCGTACGTCGGGTTCACGAACACCGCGTCGAAAGGCAACGTCTTCTTCCTGCCGGCGTCGGTCGGCACCGTCCAGGGCTCGGCGGTCGTTACCCCGCCCACCAAGGCGCCGGTCTCGTACATCAACACGACACGGTACTTCAACACGACCAAGTATCTCAACACGACAAAGTACCTCAACACCACGACCACGTCGTCGCTCCCGCTCTGGGAGTGGGTGGTGAACGACCTCTTGATCGCCCTGATCGCGATCGGCGTCACGGTGGCGGCCCTCTGGGGCTGGCGCCGGGGAGGCGGGTCATCGGGCCGGGGGGTCACGCCGTGGCAGGAGACCACCGCCGGCGGGACTCCCCCGGCCGAGAGCGGCACTTCGGGCGCCGGGACGACGACCGAAGCTCCGCCCGAGGAGTCCACCTCCGCGATGACCGATAGTCCCTCGGGAGAACCGTCCCCCTGGGAGAACTCTTCAGAAGGAGAGACTCACTAGGCGACGGAGCTCTTCCGAGGAGCGCCGCCGATCCTGCGGCCCCGCTCGCTCGCTCCGGCACCGATCTCGAAGATGCCCTAGCCCCTCCGACGGTCCACGGGGCGGTTCGCTGGGAGGGCGGACGCTAGAACGGCGGAATGTCGTTCATCTGCATCTGCGAGATCATCGAGCCTTCGATGGCGTCCATCGCGGCTTGGGCCGATATCTCGCCCGCGACGTAGCTCGATATCTCGGTGTTGTAGGGATCCCAGAAGTAGGTCATCTGCGGCGTGTTCGGGAACGCCTGCGAGTAGTTGAAGAACTGGTCGAGGAACCCCTGTTCGAACGGGATGTTCAACGACTCCACGTAGTGGAACGGGACGGCGAGGGACGGGATGTCGCCGGAGGAGTTGAACAGCTCGCCCTCGACCTCGTCGCTTGCGAGGAACCGGCTGAAATTGATGGAATCGCTGACCGCCGCAGAACTCGCTCCCGACGCCTCAGGCACGCTCACGTAGGCGCCGATCGAGCCCCAGAGCGGTAAGGGGTGGTCTCCCGTCTGGGAGACGATCGGGATCGGGGCGACCCCCACGTTCTTGGCGCCAAGGGCGTTGACGTACTGGTCGATGTCCCAGGGTCCGTCGAAGATCATTCCCGCGTCGCCCTCGGCGAACTGGTCGATGTAGGTCGACTCGGAGGTGACCCCCGGGGGTTCGATCGCGTCGACGGTCGAGAAGTTGTTGAGGAACGTGAGCGCGTCCACGGCCGCCGGGGTCGCCAGGTCGGGCGTGCCGTTCGGGTAGAACATCTGCCCCCCGAAGCCGGTCAGCCAGGCCGGGTAGCGGTACCCGCCGTCCGAGTCGACGCCATAGATCAGGCCCGCGACCGTGATCGAACCTGCCGACGTCACCGTGATGTTCTTCGCCTCGGAAATCATCTGATCGGTGGTCGTCGGGACGGTCTTGACGAGCTCCTTGTTGTAGATCATCGCGACGCCGTTGACGTTCAGCGGGAACCCGTAGACCCCGTACCCCTGTGTGACGTCCGCGATCGCCGTCGGAAGGAACGGGCTGAACGTCGAAGCGGGAAGGACCGCGCTGAGGTTCTCGAGGAAGCCGTCAAAGTAGAGTCCCCCGGCGAAGTCGCTCGCTCCGATCAGAACGTCCGGCGCGTCCCCGGCGAGCGCAGCCGCGACGTAGTTCGAGGGCGAAGGGGTCGTCTGGTTGGTCCAGCTAATCGTCTGCTCGGGGTTCGCGGCTTCGTACTCACTCACCGCTTTGGTGAACGCCGGGAATTCGGTTGAGCTGAAGTCCTGCCAGACGGTGATCGTCTCGGGAGTGGGGCCGCTCCCACCGCCACCGCCCCCGCCACCGCCGCCCCCGCCGCCGCCGCCTCCGCCGCCCCCGCCGCCGCCACCCTTTCCGCTGCCCGACTTCGAGCTCGAGGAGGGTCGCGTCTCGAGGTAGTAGAACGATCCCGCGATCACGACGGCGACCACGACCGCGATCACGATGGCGATCTGGCCCGTGCGGCGTTTACGGCGTTGCGGACCCGCCAGCGCAGGGGACCTCGGTGGAGGCCCTACCGGCTTCGGAGACGCCCCCGTCGCGGAGCCGACGCTGCCGCCAGGCGTTGGAGCAGCTGAGGCGGACACAACTAGAACGGATGGCTTCACGATATTTCAACTAGGGGTGTGGCCCCTTTCACACGGGCAACTGACGGGACCCGTGCACGGCGCCGACGTTCGCCCATGCCCTCGGTCTAGGGGATCTTCGGAGCTCAGCCGCGGCTCCCTCGGGCGGAACCGGTAGCGCAAGCGCCGACCCGCTGCCGCCCCTCAATCCGCGCGTCGAGCTACCACCACGCGACTGGGAAACCCTCCCGCGCGAGGAAGCACTTCGCTCAGCCGCACGAACATCGCCGATGGAAGCCATCGCATCACGCGGTAATCTTCCAATCCCGTGGGGTACTCGCGGACGGTCGAGAACCCGGCCGAAGCCAGCTCTTCAGCGAAATGCCGCCGAGTGGACGACCACGTCGGCAGCGCGCTCGGCCTCACGGTGACGAGCGGCGCGCGGGAGAAGGTACGGGGGCGGACTGGCTCTCCCGCCCGGTCAGCCAGCGCCACCTTGAGATCGTCGGCGAGGCTGCCGAGCGATGGGTGGGGCTCGTACGAGACGACGAGGAGACCCCCGGGGACCAAGATCCGGCGGATCTCCCGAAGTGCGCCGACCGGGTCCCCAAGGAATCCATGGACCCGAATGAGCGTCGCGAAAGTGAAGGCCCGGTCCCGGAACGGAAGGCGATAGACGTTGCCAGCAACTCGAGAGGAGCGCGCCTCGCTTCGTAGCGGGACCCGTCGCAGGAATCTGGCCGTAGCGTCGAACGCGCAGTAGCGCTTGGCTGCTTCCTGTAAGACGAGGGAGAGACGGCCCTCCCCACATCCGAGCTCGACCACCGACCGAAGGTCCCCGATCGCCATGGTTCGTCGCAGGATCGCACTCTCCACCTCGGTCACGCGATCCCGACCGCGCCAAAGTGCTTCGAAATCGAAGCGGCTAAAGTCGGGCGTCCTTCGGCCTCGTCGAGTCGAACTTCCGTCGCCCACCCCCCTAAGATCTTCCCTAGAACCGAGACGGAATCCACGGGGGTGCGTCGCGCGTGATCCGATGTCCGCGGGATCGGAGAGTTCGCTCACGGTCGAGTGGGGGTAGGTCTGCTCGGGTCCTATACCCGTAGGGAGACTCCCACGGGCTGGGGCCCCATCGGGAATCGAGGTCGAACGAAAATACCCCGATCGGCTCCGGACGTCCGGCCATGCGGCGGCTCCTAGTGGTGATCGCGGTGGTCGTGGTCGCCGGCGCCGTGGTCTTGGCGGCGGTGGAGATCTTTGCTCACGTTTCGGGCCCCTCGGGCCTCGGGCTGTGCGCGACGGCTTCCGGGATCTCGGTGTCGGTCGAGGACGATACGTCGCTCGTCGATGGACCGTTCGCGGGCGGCGCGATCCAGGCCTTCGGCGCCAACGCCACCGCGACGCTTCTCGGGGGGCTATCGTACTACTACCAGAACGCGACCCCCTACGACAGCCTTCCTGCTGCGGAAACCCTACCGACCACGGGAGGGAGCGGCGCGGAGAACCTGACCCCGCTGCTCGCCCCCTACTTCCCGTGGGGCGGCATCTACCCGGTGGCCTGGAACGGCACCGCCTGGCTCATCGCCGGTCAGGCCACCTTCGGGCAGGTGACCGAGGGGGCGGCGGTCGCGCTCACCTCGGGGCGCGTGACGAACCTGACACCGCTCCTTGGCTCGTACTTCTCCGGTCAGGGGATCTGGATCGCGGGCTGGGACGGCCAGGGCTGGCTGATCGGCGGCAACAGCAGTTCGGGAGCATCGCTCGTGTATCTGGAGGGCGGTAAGGTGACGAACCTCTCGGGGCTTTTGCCCAACAACCAGCCCGGGGATTGGGTCCAGATGGTGGCCTGGAACGGCACCGCCTGGCTCGTGGGTGGACAGGGCGTCTTCGGAAGCTGGGAGGGTGGCCATTACGTCAACCTCCTGCCTTCGTCCCCGTTCGCGAAAGGCGGCGTCTTCGGCATCGGCTGGAACGGGAACGAGTGGCTCGTGGGCGGCGACCCCCCGCTGCTCGTCGCCGTCCAGGGGGTGACCGTCTCGGCTGGGCCGTCGCTCGAGAACTGGACCCACGGCTGGATCAATACGGTCGTGCCGCTGTCGTTCGGCTGGGCGGCCGGCGGGGGAGCGTTCGTCGCGGGAGGAGGGTACACGCCGCGCCTGGAGCTCTTCGGGGGCAGCTGGAGCCCGGGACCGACGGACCTGAGTTCGTGTCTGCCGGCGTCGTTCGCCGGAGGGTGGGTCCAGTTCGGAGGAGTCGTTCCCGGGGGGATCGCGACCTCGCTGTTGCTCGTCGGGGAGGGAGGCACCAACCCGACGACGCTCGCGAGCCACGGGGCGGCGGCGAACCTTAGCATCTCGGTCACGCTGTAAGAAGGAGCGCACCGACCCGTCGTATGAAGGTCTACTCGGAGCGATGGTTCCTCAAGTACCTCGTCTCCGACCACGGAGCGTGCTTCGGGGTCGATATGAAACGCGCTTCGTACCTCGCGCTCATCACGCGCCACGGCGTCCTGCTTCGTCGCCGGCCGGTCGGCGACACGATCGTGGAGCGGTCGGAATACGAGATCCCCGTGATCGTGGCGGCGCTCGAGTCCGAGCCCGTAAGGGACCCCGAAGACCTGGTCCACTAGGCCGCGCCAGTAGGCGGAAGCGGTGGGACGACCGACGGACGGGGGAATCGGAGGCAGAACGTCACGCGGTAGACCTCTTGACCGTGCTTGCGGCCGAAGAGGCTCGCCGACTCCTTGACGGACGCACCGAACTTCTGTTTCGCGATGCGGGCGATGGAGCGGGCCGCCAGCGTGTTCGTGAAGAAGACGTCCCATCCCTCGGGGAGTCCCTCCTGCCAGGAGACCGCGCGTCGCCAGTCGGTCCGGGCGTCGGCCAGGATCTCGGACCACACGTTCTCCAGGCGGGCGCGTAGGGCCGGTGGCTTCTCGTTCGACCGCTCGGCGCCGCCGCGGAGCTGCACGACCGCGGTGTAGAATCGGCCGCTCTTGCGGCTGCAGTCCGGGCACGTTTGATGCTCGGTCCGGACCGACATCGCGATGCGCGCCTCGCGCTCCGCGCCCCGGAAGCGGACCCGTGCGGTACCGAGGAGCTCCCGGACGGTGGCCGTCGACGAGAGCTCCTCCCAGTGCACCGAACGGAGGCCCGCCTCGGGATGCACCCGGACGAGGGGGGTGAGATCGTGCGCGGTGAGCAGCGGGCTCGATCCGCTGCGCTCCCAACGGGCCCCGATCTTGCGGGCTCCGCAGGTGGGGCAGATCACGACCACCGCCCGCGCGGGCGCGCTGAGGAGCTCCGTGCGACCCGCGGCGCATTCGGCGCAGACGCCCTCGGTCAGCGGGCGATCCGTCGCGCCGCACACCACGCAGAACTCGCCCTTCATCGCCGACCCCCTCTACTGCGGGATCGAGAAGATCTCGGCGTGGGGGATCCCGCCCAGCAGGCCGGTACCGCCCGGCGCGACGAACCCCCCCTCCTCGGCCAGGCGGAGGACACGAGGCCCGAGCAGGTTCGCGATCGTCGCGCGCTCAAGCGCCCACAGGATCTCCTCTCGGCTGACCCGGCGCTCCCCATAGAACTGGCCCGAGACCCGGACCGTTCGTCCGGAATCACCGAGGGGAAGGTCCCGGCCGATCAGCTCGGCGTCGCACGCCGCGACCACTACCTCGCTGCGGACCCGGTGGACCCGCATCACGATCCCGTCGCTCTCGTCCATGGACGACTAGGAACGAGGCCGCTAGGAGGATAAATGGACCTCCCCCCGTCGGGGGCGCCGACCTCCGCTAGAAGCGGACGAGCTGCCAACGGTTCGGACGCGACTCGAAGACCTCGCCTTGGTTGCGGAGCGTCTGGAGGTGCGCCTCCGCCTTGGCCGCGGGCACGCCCGCCCGCTCGGACGCTTCGAGGAACTCTTCGAGGGTGAACGAGGCTTCCGGCCGATCCTGAAGCTCGCGCATGACACGCATGACGATCTCGTAGCGCTCGCGCTGGCTGTGACTGACGCCGGACTGGACAAGGTCGACGTCGAGCTTGCCGGTCTCGGTCATCGCGACCCGCTTGAGGAAGTTCTGCATGATCTGGATCGCGCGGCGGGCGTCCTCGACCCCGACCTCGGACGACAGTCGAGCCTTCGCCGCCGCCTCGCTGAGCCGCACGAGCGCCTCGAGTTGGCGGGCGGTGATCGGAACTGGGGAGTTCGGCTCTTCTCCCTGCTCGCGGACCTTCACGTAGTAGTCCGAGAGGGCGCTCAGGGCGGCGTCGGAGAGGACCGGACGCACCGTTCGCTTCGCGTAGGCGACGTACTTCTTCAGTAGCTCGGGCGGGAACGGCGCCTCCCGCGAGCCGAGAGCGTCCTGAGGGGCGTAGACCCCGGATTCCCCTTCCCGATGCGACGCGAGGATGCCGTCCGCGAGCCGCCGGTCGCGCTCCTGGTTGGGAAGGTCCTTGATCGAGAAGATCACGTCGAAGCGGGAGAGGAGCGTCGGAGGGAGGTCGATCTGCTCGGCGATCGGTCGGTCGTTGGTGAACCGGCCCCACTTCGGATTCGCGGCCGCGAGCACGGGACAGCGGGCGTTCAACGTCGACGTGATGCCAGCCTTCGCGATGCTCACCTGGCCATGCTCGAGCTGTTCGTGCATCGCGGAGCGGTCTTCGGGACTCATCTTGTCGAGCTCGTCGATCACCGCCATCCCTCCGTCCGCGAGCACCAGCATGCCCGCTTCGAGCACCCAGCGGCCCCCGGCGAAATCGTCCTTCACGGCAGCCGCGGTGAGCCCGGCCGCGGTCGTCCCCTTCCCGCTGGTGTAGACCCCGCGCGGGGCCACGTCCGCGATGTAGCGCAGCAGCTGGCTCTTCGCGACGCCGGGATCTCCGACGAGGAGGCAGTGGATGTCGCCCCGGACCCGGATCCCATCCGGGTGACGCTTTTCGACGCCGCCAAAGAGCTGGAGCGCGATCGCCTCTTTCTCCTCCTCCATGCCCCGGATCGTCGGGGCGAGGGACATCACGATCTTGTCGACGATCGTCGGATCGCCCTGGAAACCGAGGAAGAGCCTCTCGTCCTCGGGCGTGATCTCGATCTCGTCGTACTCCTGCTGCTTGAACTCCACGGAGGTCCCGATCACCATCAGGTCGAACGTCGTGTTCCGGACGATCCCGCCCCGGCCGCCGGTCGCTCGCTGGAAGCTCTTCAGAATCCCGTTGAGGATCACCCGGTTGCCCGGCAACACTTGACCGGTGAGGTCTTCGGTGAGCAGGACGGAAAGCCCCTGAGGGTGGGCGCCGTGCCGCAGGAGCTCGGGGTTCTCCTGGATCTCGATCCGCTGGGCGTCGACGTACGTCGACTTGTCGGGAAGGAGGCGGAACCGCGTCCGGCCCTGGGGTTTCCCGCAACCGCCCTGCGACTCCGGGCACTCGAGCGGCTCCCGGAACACCATCGACGCATCGTCCTGAGGTTCGTGGAACTCCGTCCGGCAGGCGACGCACTGGAAGATCGCGTCCCGGATCTGGGGTCGGACCTCGGTGACCCTTCGGACGATACCGTCGAGGGCCACCAGGCGGTTGAGGTCGCTTTCCCGGATCTCTCGGATCGACCGGTGGACCGTGACGGGTAGTCCGACCACCCGGAGCCGCAGCCCCTCGGATTCGGGGCCTGCGACCGGGAGGAGTTCGCGCATCGCCCGCTGCCCGGCCGCGACGACCTCTTCGGGGCGCTCGAGCAGGACGTCCGCGAGCGCGGTGTCGGCGCCGTCGATGTCGCCGAACGGGACGGCGAGGGACCGTTCCTCAGGAAACCGGTCCGCGAGCAGCAGGATCTCGGGCCGCCGGCCGGTCTCTTCCAGGACGGAGGCCCACCGGCTCTGCAGCTCGGGTGGTGCGGGCAGGGTCCTCTTGATGGCGGCCACGCTCTTTTCCTCCCCTTACGGCTCGAGGCGGTAGCGATCGCGGGGGAACAGGCGCGCCTCCCGTATATTGGGGACCCCCGCGAGCGCCCAGACGAAGCGGTCGACGCCGAATCCCCAACCCCCGTGCGGCGGCATCCCGTAGCGGAACGCCTCGAGATACGACTCGAAGCTGGACGGGTCGAGGCCCGCCGACACGAGGTTCTCCGTCAGGCGATCGATCCGGTGTTCGCGGATCCCCCCGCTCGTGATCTCGAGGCCCCTCAGCCCGAGGTCGAAGTAGTACGTGAGGTCGGGATGAGCGTCCTGGCGCTGCGCGTAGAACGTCTGGGCCTTCACCGCGGTCGGGTAGTCGACGATGAAGTAGAACGGAGAGCCGAGCTCCTGCATCGCCCGTGCGCCGATGATCTTCTCGTCCTCCGTGCCGAGATCTCGCTCGGCGCCGGGACGGCCGAGCCACTCCTCGCAGCGCGAGAAGGGGATCCGCGGGAACGGCGTCTTCGCCTCCGGAAGGCCGTCCGCGAGTGGATTTCCTCGCTCGCCGATGCGGTCGCGGGCGAAGCGTAACGACTCCGCGACGACGCTCTCGAGCACCTGGCGGAGCTCGTCGGGCCCGTCCGGATATGCCATCTCGGCATCCAGGCTCGTGAATTCCGTGATGTGCCGGACCGTGTCCGACGGCTCGGCTCGGAACGCTGGCGCGATCTCGAACACGCGCTCGAACCCGGCGCTCATGAGCATCTGTTTGTAGAGCTGTGGGCTCTGCGCGAGAAAGGCGGGCCGATCAAAGTAGTCGACGCGGAACAGGGTCGCACCCCCCTCGGCTCCCTGGCGCAGCAGCTTCGGGGTCTCGACCTCGAGGAATCCGCGCTCGGTGTACGCGCGCCGGAAGCCCTCGAGCACCGCGGCCCGCAGCTCGAAGATCGCGCGGACCGACGGCTTGCGGAGGTCGAGGACCCGGTGGTCGAGGCGCGTGTTGAGCTCCGCGCCCACCTTGTCCACGACGCCGAGCGGGAGGGGGGCTTCGGCGCGGGAAAGCACCCGGAGCGACGTGGGGAACACCTCCACGCCGCGGTGCGACTTTTCCGAGCGGCGCACGACCCCCTCGACCTCGACCACGGATTCGCGCGGCAACTCTCCGAGCACGCCGAAGAGCGCGGGGTCGCTCTCCCCACGCTTCAGCGTGACCTGCGTCGTCCCGCTCCCGTCGCGGACGAGCGCAAAGGCTACGCCGCCGAGAGCTCGATACTCCTCGAGATGGCCCGCGATCCGGACGGTCGCGCCGTCCAGCTCCCGGAGCTCACGCGAGAGCCGTCGGGGCGGCGTCAGCGTGCGCGACCTCCTGGCGGGCGAGCGCGGCCCGGACGAGGCCGAGGAACAGCGGATGCGGCGACTCGGGCCGCGAGAGAAATTCGGGGTGGTACTGCACGCCGACGAAGAACGGGTGGTTCGGGGCTTCGAGGACCTCGACGCGCCCGTCGACGCTCATCCCCGTGATCGCGAGGCCGTGGCGCCGAAACCGCTCGAAGTACGCGGGGTTGATCTCGTAGCGGTGGCGGTGGCGCTCCCAGATCTCGGTGCGACCGTAGACCTCCGCCACCCGCGAACCCGCGGTGAGAAGGACCCGCTGGGCCCCGAGCCGCATCGTCCCGCCGAGGTCGCTGAGCCCCTTCTGCTCCTCGAGCAAGCAGACGACGGGGTCGGGCGTCTCCGCATCCACCTCGGTCGTGTTGGCGCGAGGGAGCTCGAGGACGTTCCGAGCGAACTCCACGGCGGCGATCTGGAACCCGTAACAGATGCCGAGGTAGGGGATCCCGCGGGTCCTCGCGATCTCGATCGCGCGCACCTTCCCCTCGACCCCTCGCGCGCCAAAGCCGCCGGGCACGAGGATCGCGTCCGATCGCCCGAGCCGCGCAAGGAGGTTGGGATTCTTCGGGATGTCCTCGGAGTCGTACCACTGGAGGTGGACCTCCTTGCCAAGGTGCCCCTGCACGTGATGGAACGCCTCGGTGTGGGAGAGGTAAGCGTCGCGCAGCTCGGTGTACTTTCCGACGATGGCGACCTCGACCGACCCCTCGCAGCGGCGATACGTCTCCAGGAACGTCTTCCAGGCGGCGTAGTCGGGGGTCCGATCCGGTAGCCCGAGCAACCGGGTCAGGAGCGTCCCGACCCCTTGGGCCTCGAGCACCAGAGGGACCTCGTAGATGACCGGCTGGTCGGGCACCGAGATCACGGCCTCGGGGGGCACGTCGCAGAAGAGCGAGATCTTCGCCTTGATCTCGGGCTCGAGCGGCGAGGGTCCCCGGGCGATGATCATGTTCGGTCGGATCCCGATCGC
>JASHQN010000163.1 GCA_030039135.1 Thermoplasmata archaeon
TTAGAGCGTCTCGGGGGATGCGCGTCACCGGTTAATGCAACGACTGGGCTCGGGACGCCGCGACCCCTCCCGCCAATCCGGCGAAGAGTTTCAAGAAACTATGAGGCAAATCTACGCCGCCGGCGAGACCCCGTGGGATTCCGGTGTGCCAAGTTCCGAGCTGATACGGACCGTGGAGGCAGGTGAACTGCCGGGCATCACTCTGCTCGAGCTTGGGTGCGGAACCGGAACCAACGCGATCGAGCTTTCCCGCAGGGGCTATCGAGTGAAGGCCATCGATCTCGTCGACCTCCCGATTGAGAAAGCGCGAGAAAAGGCCCGCAATGCCGGGGTCGACGTAGAGTTTCTTTCCGGAGACCTTACGACGATGGAGCTCGGCGGTCCGTTCGACTGCCTGTTTGATCTGGGCCTGTACCACGGCATCCGGAACCGGGATCTGGTCGGGTTCCTTTCGGCCCTTCGTCGGGTCTCGCGACCCGGCACCCGCTGGCTCTCTCTCGCAGGAAACGCCATGGAGATTCTGCCCGACGGCCCTCCGGTCGTCCGGGAAGAGGAGTTCCGAGCCGAACTCAAGCCTCTTTTCCGAATACTACGGGTGCGGGAGTTCCGGTTCGATCTGAGGCCGGACTTTCAGCCCCTCGCCTGGTCCATACTCGCGGAGCGTCTCTAGCGCCGCGACCGTGTGACCCAGGCAGGGAGAAAGTGCGGGTCGTGGACAACCTGCCCATTTCGGACGCGACAGAAGTCCTCCTCCACCGAATAGGGCAACCGTCTCTTCCTGACGCGTTCAACCGGGACCGAACGCCTACCTTCTATCACGACACCGCTAACAGAACGTACATCTTCCCTACGCTCCTCCGCCCCGGATACGAGCGCTAGGGGGCAGCGCTATTGCCCCTGGTCGTCTCATAAGGCGGCACGCGGATCAACGGCCCTCGGGTCCCGGAGACGCTGAGGCGGACCTTCCGTTCCGAAAATCCGGGTCAACCCTTCGGACAGGAATCGGAGCGCCTCCGCGCCTTTCGGAGTAAGCGCGAGCCGGCCCTCTTCCTCAGCAGAGTTCGCGATGAGCCCCAGGTGAATCAAGAACTCAAGGTAACGTTGGAAGACCGTGTAGTTGAGTCCGGCCTTCTGCTGCAGCTGCGTCCGACGGAGCGGGGCGGGGCCGAGTGCTTCGAGCATCCGCCCGATGACGAAGAGGTCGGGCCGTGCCATCATGCCGGCTTTCCGGCGAACCGCCAGATGAACTCCGCCTCGAGAAGACTCAACTCATGGACCTGGCGGTCGAGCAGCTGCTGAAAACCGCCCACCCACCGATGCGCCAGCACGAACAGGGACGGCACGAGGACAACGGTCGGCACCAGTCCGATCAGAAGCCACCAGAACTGTGCGAGGCTCATCCCGCCTACCAGGTCCGAGACACCTGCCACCCCTAGGACGATAAGGCCGAAGGCGAGCGGGAGAAGCGAGAACTCGACGACGTTCTTCATCCGGGTGAGGACCTTCTGGGATTGCTGGACGGCCAACACCCAGCCCCCCTCCCCCGGTGGCTGCGGGGAGTTCTCGGGGTCACCAGCCCGTAGGTCGAGTGCCTCGCGTCGTGCGAGGAAGAACTCGAGGACGATGACCGCGAGCAGTGCGATGAACCCGAGGAAGACGATTGGGTGCGCGTACCATGCCGGCCCCGACGATTGGGTCCCACCGCTCGATGTCATGGTCGTTGTCTGCACCGGTATGATGAGAAGGATGGCTACCGCCACGCCGAAGATCCACGATAAGATCGAAAACCGCCAGCTCCTTCGCGCGGTCCGGTGGATGTGATCCTCGAGACGCTTCATCCCACCGTCGATCGCGGCGAAAGTATTCCCTTCCGCAGAGACCGTGGGGCCCATGGGTCCTCAATCCTCGAGCATACCCATACGACTTCCTCCGCGTCGGTCCGTGTCGACGGTCCATCGGACCGCGGACCCAGGGCTGAGGTTGGTGTGATTTGGATACCCCGGGTAACGCGTGCCTGCTTGCGGGTACCCATGGCTCGACGACGCCCGCACGACCCACGCGGTACGCGCCTGCGATCGCAGGGATCTTCCCTGAACGATAGGTTAGGCGGCGAGGATGGTGGCGCCTACCGCGGCGGTTCCGGCATCCAGGATAGAGGGCGTGGGCGGCGCTAAACTAGAGCCCGATGCACCGATCTCCACACACGGAAGCCGATCCGCGAACCGGCCCTTCGAATCCTTGTCCTATGACATCGCGATGACTCTCTCGGGTTCGAGTCGTCCGGTCCCGGTCACCGTGACGGTCACCCCGCAGCAGACGTTCTAGTACGGGTTCCCGGCCGAGGGTAGAATCTAGCAGGTCGATGGCCTCCAAGAGAACACAGACTTGAGAGGCCTCGGCTTCGCTTTCGGCTTGCACGGATGTTAGCACATCGGTCACACCCGCACGGGAACAAACCACACCTTTGGCACCCCGCGTCCGTGAACTCCGGAAGGACTCGAACCAAGTGGGAGAGCCCTCCCGCGGCTGGTTTTCCTAGAGTCGGCTCTGCGTGAGACGCGTTCGAGGGCGAGTCGCATCGTTTCGTTCTCCGCTGACCGACGATTGCTCTCGATCGGCCACCCGCCGCGGAAGCGCGGGCGCCATCGCACAGGTGGCCCAGCATGTACTTGCGGTCCTTCGGGAACCCTCCGCTCGAAAAGGCCGACCTTCCGTCGGCGGAGGGTCAGACGGACGGGGGGGCAGGATGTTCGCAGTCCAGGGATGGCCCGGGAACGGGGGCGCCCACGTGTCGGCGTGGTCGATCGCTGGGTCTTGCTGAGACCGTGGTGTCTCGCGCGGTCAATCTCTCCCGCTCTTCGTGCGTTGTTCCCAAATCTACAGTCCCGAGCGCGGCTGAGTTTCGAAGAGCTCGAGCCAGAGTCCATGAGCGTGCTCCGGAGGCACCACGACACTCTTCCCGAACAGGCCCTCACCGGACCCTAGACGCGCGGCGATGCCGGGTGGCATTGCTCCAAGGGCGGTACCAAGACTCTGAACCCCGAGGCTCAACCCCATTAGGCCGTACGAGGAGTCGCGTCTACTCAAGAAATCCTGCACCGGACTTGGTTCCGCGACGCTTTCCACGAGCACGAGACTGTTGTGGCCGATTCCGAGCTCGACGGCGTTGCCATTCAGAAGGCTGAATCTGGTTCTGCGAACTCTGGGAAATCCTACTCTCTCGTAGATTGCAGATGCTTCCTCAAGGCTAGCGACCGCGAGCCAAGGGTGAAGGCGCCCGATCGCGGAGTTCCGGTGGTTCGGGGGGTCGCCTCTGGCGGAAGGAAGCTCGGGATGTCTCGATTGGAACTCAGCGTATGCCCCAGCAACATACTCCGAGAAGAAGATGACATCGTCGATGAACTTCCGGCCGGTCTTCAATTGAACGCGCCTCCAGAGGACAGGAGGGGTCTCCTCGATGCCGGGGTACGTGGGGGTCCCCGCTATCGGTCCCTGCACTTGGAAACCCTCTTTCCTGAGGTGCGAGGCCGTCGCTTCAGCTGACGACACCCGAACTCCGAACCCGATAAGCCCCCCACCTCGCTCCAGGGACTGTTCCATCTCTCGGATGTCCGCGTGACCAGTCTGCGGGTTGTAGATGGCCAGCAGCTCGAGGTACTCGCGTTCGTGGAGGTCGATGATCCTGTTTTCCAAGCCGCTTGGAAAACGACTACTTCTCATGTCGACAGTGAAGCCGAGTCGCTTCTCAAAGTCCTGCGTCGCTCCGGCGAGATCGCTTACCGCAATCTGCACGTGATCAATGCCGTGTCCGGTCCCGAGGAGGGGTCCAACAGGACCCGAACCAGTTTCGGTCTCTGGACCGGACGTCATCGCTACCGGCCTTGGGGCTCTTGTTACGCCGTCCTGCTACTAGTAGCATCGTTTGCCCCGAGTGGCTAGGGTGTCGATACGGGCTCCGGGGAATCCGGCCGTTTCGATGGGGAAATCGGGCGGCGGTCAAGGTGGTCCGAGCGGAGCGCTTAGGCAATGGCCTGGATGCCTCTGATCCGGCGCGATGGAACCACGAGTCGTCGAGGGCGGAAGGACTCGAAACTAAAGGAGAAGCCCTCCGCCGGCTGTCCCAGGTCGTTCGTATCCCTTCGGGGCCGAGTCGAGATCCGACGGAGCGAGGAGCCGCCGGCCGAGCCTCTCAGAACACCTCTAGACGTACTCTGCGGAGCTCGGCTGGCCTAGGTCCGAGTGGATCGACACGGCTCCTCGAGACCGTGACCGCCAGCTCTACCGGGAGCCAGTGTCGCCACCCCTCACGGTCCTCGAAATGGTCCCTCGGCATTGCGGTGAAGGCGTCGGTATCGGCGTTTCGGTCAGTATGGATGGTCTCGCGATCCCGCGGTGAGCTCGATCCCTCGTTCTAAGTTCATGGCAAACTCAAGGGAACTTGGACTCGAGGAACGGACCGTAAACCGGATTTCAGCTCAGCGCTAAGTAACGACATTTCGCTTATTTTTTGATGTTTTCTTGGGAGCGCAACTCGAGGAGCCTGACCGCCAAGACGCTGCTGATCGCGCTCGCGTTCGTGTTGCTGTTGGCGTTCGCCTCGTTACGGGTGGCCGGGGCGACTTCCCTCCGGCCGAGTTCGTACCTGTTCTCGGACGACTTCACCCGCGATACCCAATTGAACAATAGTCTCTGGGAGATCAGCGGACCGGCGGGATTGAACTTCTCCGGGGAGAATTGCCCCGGCTGCACCAACGTCACCCTCGCGCCGAGCTTTTCCTCCGCCGGGATGGAGATTGCGCAGATCACCGGGAGCTATGAGGTCGGTACGATCCAGAGCCGCGCCTCTTTTGCCCCGCCGTTCACGGTGAGCGCGGTCGTAATGGGAACGGTATCGAACGGGCACCCGTTCGTCTTCGGCGTCACCTCTTCGGATGCGACCACTGGGGTGCAGGTCACCGGGAATCTGAACCCGAACGACTGCAGCAGTGAAGGGGACTGCGGTAACAGCGCGACCTGTGGGACTCCGGCCAATCCTTCGATTCCGGCGAACCAGTGCTACTACGGTATCTACGGCCGAATCGGGAGCAGCGGCGGGCACTGGACCAAGACGCCCCCCCTCAATCCGTCGCCGAGCATCGGCGTCGAGTACACGCTCGAGATTTCCGTGGATACGGCCGGGGTCGCCCAGTTCAACGTGAGCCAGGGAGGACAGGTTCTCGGTAGCGCCAACGGTCAGGTGGGGCAGGGGCCCTTCTATCTCATCCTCGCTCAGTCCGAGGGGGCGCCGGTTCCGGGGCCCGGCCCGAACCAAGCGTACTGGAGCTCGGTCTTCGTGGTACCGTCCGCGCCGCCCCCTCCGGCCGCCTCGTCCAGCCCGACGTCGGCATGGTACTGGATCCTCGTCTTGATCGTCGCGGTCGCTGCCCTGATCATCGTTCTCGTGGTTGTGGTCCGCCGCCGACGCGGCCTGACCGTGAAGGTGCTGGAATCCGAGACACTTTCGCCGCTCCCGGGCGCGGGTGTCTGGGCGGAAGGACCGAAGTACTACTCGGGGAGCACGGCTGACGACGGGCGGGTCACATTCGGCAGCATCCGGCTGGGTGATTACGCCATCAAGGCCCGCGCCACGGGGTACGACGCGTCGGTTCCGGAAACGGTCCGGGTCACGAGGTCCATCGAGCACACCGTGAGGTTGAACCGGATCGCCTCGAGCGCCCAACCCAGCGCACCCGCGACGGCACGCCTCGAGGGACCGGGTCCGACCTCGCCACCTCCCTCCTCCGCGGGGACGGTGCCGAGTGGGCCAGTGCTGCCCACCGCCGTCGCTTCGTCTGCGCCGGTCCCGGCGCGGTCCGCCGAGGAGCCAGGCGAAGAGGAGGCAGGCTTCGGGGGTCCGCGAATCCGACAGATCGTCCAAAAATTCCGCACGAAGGGAGCCGTGAGCCCAGAGACGGCACTTTCCGCGTCCGAACTGGGGTTGTCGCGAATCTTCGTGCGGATCATGAAGCGACGAAGGGGACAGACACGAGTCTTCGTCGAAATCAACGGAAGGTACTATCTCGATGAAACGGCGCTGCGGGAGATGAAGTAACTCGAGCGATCGATCCGGCATCGCGCGCTGGGAGAGTCTCCACCACCTCTTCCGGGGGACCGGCGGACCGGTCGGCGCGGTTACCAGCCTCCGGGGGGACTGCATGCCGTCCGTTCGGCACCTATCCGGCGATCCCGTCCGAGGGCGCAGACCGCGGCGTGAAGCCACGATAGAACGCCCGCGCCCCTTGGAGCGCGGGCGCTCCGTCGCCGCACACAACGTTTCAAAGGCTTGAAATCGAGGGCGGCCTTCCGACCCCCGTATCCTTCGATATGCGAATGGCAGACTCATCGGACTCCCGGAGGCGCACCCTGCGGTGGTCCGATCCCACCCAGTTCGTCGAACCGATCCGGAAGCTGAGCGGACTCGAATTCATGCGTGCGTTTCTGAGAGGAGATCTTCCCCCACCGCCCTTCATGGAGCTCCTCGGGATTCGAATCGCATCGGTCGAACCCGGATCCGTCTCTTTCGAGTTCGAGCCGGCCGAGTTCATGTACAGCCCCTTGGGGAACGTTCACGGTGGCATTGTCACCGTGCTCCTCGACACGGCCATGGGCTGTTCGTTTCATACGACACTTCCCGCCGGAGTCGGATACACGACCCTGGAGTTGAAGGTCAACTTCGTGCGGCCGGTCACCGCCGCGTCCGGAACGCTCAGGGCCGAGGGTCACGTGGTGCACGCGGGGTCACGGGTCGCCACGACGGACGCCCGGTTGACCGACCGTCAACACCGAATGCACGCGCACGCCACGTCGACGTTGCTGATCCTGCGAAACGACTCCGGGAAGAGCCCCGGGACCGAATAAAGCGCCCGCGCGCGGAGGTTGCCGATAGGGTTGACCGTGGAGCTACCCCCTGGGGGCCTCCCGCGATCGACGATCCGGGTCTACGACTCTTCCTCGGGGGGGTGGCCCGTCAGGACCAACGTTTCTAGCGGGGAGGGCGACGGTCGGTTCGAAGACATCGGAGCTGCGGAAGGCGCCGAGCGCGAGCTCCCGCCGCTGGACTCTCTCAGGGCTCGACCGCTTTCTTGGGTTTGCGCATCCAGGGCGTCTGAGTTACTCCCACCAGCAGTCCTTCTGGCGAAACGAGGCGCGTCACGGTCTGCCCCCACGGTTCCTTCCGATTCGCCACGAGGAGCTGGTAGCCCCTCTCCCGGAGCGCTTGGGTCGCTCGACCGACGTCTTCCACGTCGAATTCGAGCCACGCTTGGGGAACGGGCATGTCCGCGGGCCAGGTGTCCCGGCCGAAGCACGACTCGGCAGCTTGCGAAAGCGGCCAGAGGGCGAAGGCGTTCGCCCCTTCGAGCTTGTCGGTATGAAGATACTCGTTGGATTCCTCGAAGTCGATCCCGAAGGTTTCCACATAGAGTCGCCGGCTGGCCGGAGGATCTTTGACGATGGGACCGAAACCGGCGATGAACAGCACTCCCAGGCCAGCAGCTCGTTTCGTTTCGGAGGACCTCTTCGTTCGCCCCATGACATGAC
>JASHQN010000164.1 GCA_030039135.1 Thermoplasmata archaeon
TCCCCGAGGACATTCCCGAGATCTCCGAGGTCGGGATGATCTACCCTGGGCAGTGGGAGACGGCGCACACGTTCGGCGAAGGGGTCCGCGTGGCGTTCCGTCCGATCAAGGCCACGGACGAGGAGATGATGCGGGACCTCTTCTACCGGCTCTCGGAACAGACGGTCTACCAGCGCTTCTTCCGTTCGCTGAAGTCGATGCCGCACCGGGACCTCGTGCATTTCGTCAACGTCGACTACTCGAACGAGATGGCGATCGTGGGCGTCATCGAGGATTCGGAAAAGCCCGAACGCGAGCAGATCATCTGCGTGGGCCGGTACTTCCTCAACCGATCGTCGAACGTCGCCGAGGTCTCCTATCTCGTCCGGGACGACTACCAGCGGCGCGGGATCGGCACGTACCTCGTGCGCTACATCGCCCGCATCGCCCGCGAGAGCGGGATCGAGGGGTTCGTCGCCGAGATCCTCCCCGACAATCTCCCCGCGATGAAGATCCTCTCGAAACTCGGCTTCCCCGTGGAGACGGTACTGTCCGGTGGGAACTACCAGCTCAAGGTCTCGTTCGGCCGATCCCGGCCGAGCGAGACGAGCTGATCCGTCGGCCCCTTTCCTCTCGTCGAGCTGGCGTGGACGGGCGGGGGTTTTTCCCCGGTAGTCCTTCCATTGGGATCGGCCGGGGGGGGTCCGAGGTCGCCTCAAGGGGGTGCGGCCGGGGCCGAAGGGTATTCAAAGGCCTTGCCCGCGTAGAATACGGGGGAGCGGTCCCGTGGCAACCCCCTACTCTCGGCGACCTCGCGCGCCCGGAATCTACCGTGCGGCCCGAGCCCTGCGGCGCTTGGGCCTGATCTCGTTCGTGCTGATCGTCGTCTTCGTCGCGGTCGTCGCCTACTCGGCCGTCCAGGTCGTGCGGAGCACGCCGCACATCGACTCCTCCGCGGTGACGATGGAACCCAACGGTACGTTCGGGATCACCGCGTCGTTCACCCTGTCGAATCCCGGCCTCGTGCCGATCCAGAGCTTCGGCCTGCAGTTCCGGATCCTGAACAGCTCGGGCGACGCGATCGTCGCCTCGGGCACCGATCCGCTCACGGTCCCGGCCGGCGGGAGCGACATCGTCCCGATCGCGCTCTTCCTCCCGCTGACGGCCGGCGAGTCGTCGCTCCTCGTCCAGAACCAGTACCTCCATTGGGACGTCTGGGGCAACGCGACGTACGGGTACCTGTTCGCCGTCTCGATCAGCGTGGACAGCAACCGTTCGTGGGGCGCGCCGTTCTCGGACCTGAACGTCTCCGTCGGTCCCCCGGCCCTCATGGGCGGTACCGTGGTCGCCCCCGTGACGCTCTCGTTCGTCGATCAGGCGAGCTTCGCGGACGACGGACAGCTCACCTTCCAGGTGGTCCCGCCGTCGGGGGCCCCGTGCGCCAGCGGCTCGTTCGCCCTCGACGTCGCTTCGGGGAGCCCGTACTCGTCGACCCAAGACGTGCCGTTCACGCCGGGCTGCAACCCCTCGGGCGGCGAGATCACGGCCCAGTACATCGAGGGTGGCACGGAGATCCCGCTCCCGCCCCAGAGGATCCCGTGAGCGGAGCGCCCCCCTCGCCCGGCGGCGGTGCGGCCGCCGTCCCGCCGGTGACGGGGTACGCCGTCCCCTCCCTCGGCTGGCGGATCCTCGCCGCCGCGCTGCTGATCATCCCCCTCGTGATCCTCCTGATCGGCATTCCGGTCGCGATCCTCACCTACCTCAGCGCCCACGGGATCCCCCCGCCGATCTCGATCTCGGTCATCGAGTTCGCCGGAGCGGCGATCGTGGCGCTCGTCGCGGTCCGGCACATCCTGAGGCCGACGGCGGCCCTCGGCCCGCTCGCGATCGCCACGTCGACCGCGACGATCGTCTACCTGTACCTCTTCCTCGTGGACGCGACCTGGCGGATCCCTATCCCGGGCTCGGGCGTCTCGCTCTCGCTCGGCTACGGCGCCCTCGTACTCCTGCTGATGATCGGACCGGCGCTCGCGATCGGCGCCGGCCTGCTCACCCTGATCGAGGACGTGGGGTCGCCGAAGGAGCGGCTGCCGTTCGATTACCCGGCGTAGGGCGGACGCCTAGGCGCCCGAGACCGTCGCCTCGACGATCCGCACCGGCGCCTTGGGTCGGTCGCTCGCGTCCCGCGGGACCCCGGCGATCTTCTCGACCACGTCCTGGCCCGATCGGACTCGGCCGAACACCGCGTGCTTGCCATCGAGCCAGGAGGTCGCCGCGAGCGTGATGAAGAACTGGCTCCCTCCCGTGTTCCGTCCGGCGTTCGCCATGGACAGCACGCCCGGCCCGTCGTGCCGGAGCGTCGGGTGGAACTCGTCCGGGATCGTGTAGCCGGGGCCGCCCGTTCCGTCGCCCTTCGGGTCCCCGCCCTGGATCATGAAGCCCGGGATGACGCGGTGGAACGTGACCCCGTTGTAGAAACCCTTGCGCACGAGCGAGACGAAGTTGTCGACGGTCTTGGGAGCGCGGTCGCGGAACAGTTCGATGCGAATGTCGCCGAGCGTGGTCCTCAGCGTCGCCGTGGGGTTGGCCATGCGGCCGCGCACGCCGTCCTTGGCTAAAAGACCGCGCGCTCTCGCGCGTGGGCGGCGCCGGGCCGCGTCGGTCGCTCCGTTTTATGTGGGAGGGCTCGCCTTCCCACTGCGCCGGAGGACACGTCGGACGCCCTTGCGTCGATGAACCGCTCGATAATCTACCTCGGGATCGGGATTCTGCTCGTGGCCTTCGCCTTCATCGCCTTCCCGATCGCCGTCACCGGCCAGGAGCAGTTTGACCTCGAGCAGGAAGTGGGCCTCTACCTCATCGCCCCCTCCCTCGCGGTCATCCTCGTCGGGTCGATCTCCTCCGACCCCCGTCAGTCCACCGTCGGCGGAGCGTTCGGGAACCCGGAGGCCGCGCCGCGACGGCCGGGAGCTGCCGCTGGAGCGTCCCCGGCCGTGCCGGCTCTGCGCTACCGGCCGGGCGAGCCCGTGCGCTGCCGCTACTGCGAGTCGTTCATCCCTGAGGAGTACGCCCAGTGCCGTCGGTGTGCGCGTCCCCGGGAGTGCCGCAACTGCTATCGCCCGCTCGGGATCGTCCTCGATCGGCCGACCTGCCCGACCTGCGCGCGCGCTGAGCCGTTCTGCAACTGCCCGCGGCTGGCCCAGCGCGCGGCCGTGACGGTCGCTCGAGGGCGCCGGGTGTAGGCGATGGACGACACGAAGATCCCCCGGGGCGTGGTCACGTTCGATAACGGAACGGTGCACGTCCACTTCGACGGGGCGTGTCAGCCACCGAAGGGCCCCGGCATCGCCACGTTCGGTTTCACGATCGAGGCGCCCGGGCTGTACTTCGAGGAAGGGGGTCTCGCGACCCGACCGTACTCCGAACACTCGACGAACAACGTCGCGGAGTACGTAGCCGCGATCCGCGCACTCGAGTGGCTTCGCGAGCGCGGCTTCCGAGGGCCCGTGGTCGCGATCGGAGACAGTCAGCTCGTCGTCCGACAGATGCGGGGGGAGTACGCGGTGCGCGCGGAGCACCTGAGCGCCTACCACGAGCGCCTCGGCCAGCTCGCGCGCGAGTTCGCGTCCGTCGAGTGGCGTTGGATCGCGCGCTCGGAGAACGCCCGCGCCGATGCGCTATCCAAACAGGCGCTCGCCGAGGCCGCCCCGGAGGCACGACGACACCGGCCCCATCGCCCTCCCGAAGTGCCGGCGGAGGACGAGGATGCGACCGCCGATTCCGAGACGGAAGGGGCTCGCTAGCCCCAGCGGACGGTATAGACGAGCGTGCGTCCCTCGATCGCCGCCCGGACCCGGGCGGAATCGACGTACGTGGCGAACGCCGCGGCCGCCTCGGGGGAAAGCTTCGGTCGGACGCCGTAGCCGCGCGGCGTCGCCTGCCCGAGGAAGAGCCGAGGGGGAGGAGGAGCCGGGCCCGCCGGGGGTTCCACCGGTGCCACTTTCCGGAACGGCGCGCCCATTCTAGTCGCCGCCGGCCAGGTAGACCGGAAGGTCCGAGGGATCCCGACGGGGACCGAGGCACGGGATCACCGCGAGCGGGAGGGGCTCGAACGATGTCTCACCGCTCTCGAACGGGGCAACGGCAAGGATTCCGGTCGATGCCAATCCGTCCGACAAGGTCCGTCAGGCGATGTCAGACGCTCGTCATACATAAAGCCCCATCTTCGACAGGAATCGGAGGGGTCTCGCGGGTGTTCCCGATAGAGGCCCGTGGCGGACGTACCGCTGACCGGACGGGCCCGGAGGGGTCTTGGGACGGCGCTGATTAAAGGGGCTCGAGGTTCCGGCGGGTCGTCATGTCGGTCACCTCTGCGACGCCCGCGGACGCAAAGACGTTCCTGAAGGACGCCGAGTCCCGGCTCCTCGACCTCTCGATCGAGTCGACGCAGGCCGATTGGGTACGGGCCACGTACGTCAACGACGACACGGAGGCGCTCGCCGCACGGGCCACCGCGCGGCTGATCGGAACGATCGCCGAGCTCGCGAAAGCGTCCACGGGGTTCGGGGCCCAGGGGTTGTCGGCGGAGGAGCGTAGGAAGGCCCACCTCCTTAGGCTGATCCTCCCGCTCATCGCCCCTTCCGATCCCGCGGAGGCGCAGGAGCTGACCGCCCTGATCACCTCGATGGAAGGGATCTTCGCCCGGGGACGCCACACTCCCGCCGGGACGACCCAGCCGGTCGACCTCCAGGCCCTGTCCCGAATCCTGCGCGAGAGTCGCGAGCCGGCGGTCCTCGAGGACGCATGGACCGGCTGGCACCGCGTAGGCCGCGCGATCCGGCCCGACTTCGTCCGGTATGTGGAGCTCGCGAACCGGGGCGCACGCGACCTGGGATTCGCCGACACCGGAGCCATGTGGCGATCGAAGTACGACATGACCCCCGAGGCGTTCGAGCGGGAGGTCGACCGCCTCTGGAGCCAGGTCGAACCGCTCTACCGTTCGCTCCACGCGTACGTGCGCTGGCGGCTCCGCGAGAAGTACGGGGCCGACGAGGTTCCCGAGCGAGGCCCCATCCCCGTCCATCTCCTCGGCAACATGTGGGCGCAGTCGTGGGAGGGGATCTACCCGCTCCTCGCGCCTCCGGGACCGGGGAGCGAGTTCGACCTCACGAAGGCGCTCGTCGGACGGGGCACCACCGCGAAGGACATGGTTCGCTACGCGGAGGGATTCTTCGTTTCGCTCGGTCTGGCTCCGCTCCCCTCGACCTTCTGGGAGCGGTCGATGCTCGAACGTCCACGCGACCGGGAGGTCGTCTGCCACGCGAGCGCGTGGGACATCGATCTCGCCGAGGACCTCCGG
>JASHQN010000165.1 GCA_030039135.1 Thermoplasmata archaeon
CCCGCGCTAGCTCGGCCGAGACCTACCTGCGAGTAGTTTCAGGAGGAACCAGCCATTCCCAGTCTAGATTGGCCTTTCACCCCTAAGCACAGGTCATCCGAGTGATTTGCACGTCAACACCGGTTCGGTCCTCCACCTACCTTTCGGCAGGCTTCAACCTACCCACGCTTAGATCGATTGGCTTCGGGTCTTCCACCAATGACTTCGGGCGAGCGCACCCCGTCCCTCGTCCCTTGCGGGATTGCGGACTGTCGGTTTCCCTGCGGCTTCGGCCGTTCGGGCCTTAGCCTCGCCATTGATCGAAACTCCCTGGCCCGTTATTCAAAACGGACGCATGGACCCTGTGTCCACAGCCTTGCGGCTGCTTCGTTCCTTGGGGGCCGCATGCGGCTTATCGTCAGCTGGTTTCAGGCTCTTTTCACCTCCCTTCCGAGGTACTTTTCAGCGTTCGCTCGCGCTACTAAGTTCTCTATCGGTCTCGGGACGTATTTAGGATCGGAAGACTGTACCTCCCGGCTTCCCGCGCGATATCCAACGCACGGTACTCGGGATCCCTCCAATCTCGCCTCTTTCGTTCGCCTACGGGACTTTCACCCTCTTCGGTCCGTCGTTCCAGGCACGTTCGGCTCCGGAAGGCAGCGAGTACGGAGGTCCACTACTCCACATCTCCCCACCCTCGCCGGGCGGGGATTCGGTTTGTCCTGGGCCGTTTTCGATCGCCTTTACTCACGGCATCTCGGTTGATTTCTTGTCCTCCCCCTACTAGAATGCTTTACTTCGGGGGGTTCCCTTTCCTTGCGGAATGTCCCTTGCGGGACCGGAGTTCCGATTCGGTGATCGGTGGATCACAGGTTCCTTGCGCCTACCCACCGCTTATCGCAGCTTGGCACGACCTTCATCGGCGCCCGAGCCCAGCCATTCCCCAGCTGACAGGAGTCAGCTACACTGATTATGCTTGACAAGCGTCCAGAACGCGTGTGATCGGCGTCATCGGCCCAGCCGCCAGGGGCGGTCGGACCCTCGCCCTTCCCCGACGAGGCCAGTGCCTCCGCGGGTGCACGTACCGACCTTGGGAACAGCGTCCTGGCGCGGCACCGTCCTATCCGGCCCGCTCTATTTAACGACTCCGAGAAACGCGGTTGACCCGGATTTACCCGTACGGCCTCGCGTCGTGCGCGGCACGGTGATGGGGGCCTTCGTAGCGTACCGCAGCGAACCGACACTGGCCCTCGGCGTTCGGATCGCACCCACCGCAGTTCCTTTCGGAAGGGACCGGCGCACGGACCGTATCCGCGCGGACCTGACGGAGCGCCGACCGAAGCCACGCCTCCTCGGCTTCCCCGAACGGGATGCGGATCCACCCTTCGTGGACGCCCCCGCCTTGCTCGTCCCCGTAGAGGACGATCCCGTACGGGACCCTCCGGCCGAAGCTGACGGACACGAGCTGGCACTCCGCGATGACCTGAACGGTGTCGAAGAGACGGCCGTGGGCGACGTGGTACCCGGGGAACAGGTGGGTCTCCTTGTACTCCACCGGCACGAGCGAAGCGTCGGCGCGCTGGACGATGAGATCCGGTCGCCCGGCCAAGCTCAGCTCCCGGTCGACGAGCGTCCGCCCCCCGTTCTGGAACCGGGGGTCCAACCGCACGCGCTCCGGCGGGAAGAGCACGGGGAGATCGTCCTCCCCGCTGTCCTCGTACACGAGCACGTCCCGTTCGTCAAGGTCGAGCCGACCCTCGTTGACCACGAGGCGACCGAGGGGCGGCGCAAGCAGCGGGGAGTGATGCAGCGGGACGACATCGAGCGGCGTGCGAACGGTCCCAGGCCCGCCGGAGACCGTTCTCGAGCGTTCGGCCCGAGCGAGTTCCATCTCGAACGGGCAGCGAAAGTACGTGACCAGGTCGTGCGGGGTCAGGTGCTCGGCGACCGGAGGGGCGATCTGCGGCGCTAGCATCGCGCTGGGGCCTGGGCCGGCGGGCTATGAAGCTACGGCTCGACCCGCAGGGGAGGTTGGAGCGGGTCCGAGCCGGCCTCAGCGGAGCAATACCGCTCGGACCGCATCACGGTCGGCGCTCGGGATCCGAGACCGCGCGAGCAAGACGTCCAGCAGCTCTACGTCGGCACCAAAACCCCTCAGCCAGTGCGCGAGCGGCGCGACGGTCACCGGGTCCGACTTCTCGAGCGCCCTCACGAGGGCGTACTCGGGCCGGCTCACCCGGATCGGCTGGCCCCGGAACGGGATCGAGAGAAGCCGAGCTCCCTGGGGAGGAGGGTGCCACTCATCCAGCGACGGGGCCGAGTCCGGTTCGAGACGGACCGCCCACTCGACCCGCGCGCCGCTCGCGAACGTGCCGACGAACGCCCGAGCCCCGGCGACGATCCCCGCGGCCGGCCAGTCGGTGGCGGCCGGTGGCTCGATAAGGTAGTCCAGGAGGGCGCGTGCGATGCCGTCGACCCCCTCCCGAGCACACCCGAGGTCGACGTCGCGAGGGGAGACCGGCGCCCCGAGGAGCCACGCGGCGGTCGAGCCGCCCACCCACCAGTACGGCGCCGACATGGGACCGTCGCGCTCGAGCCGGTCGCGGACCTCGAGGAGCGCTGGGCCGACGTCGACCGCCGCCCCGGCGTAGACCTGGTCGATCATCGTCGCGAGGACGAACCGTTGGCGGTTGTAGCACGCCCGGACTCGGGGGGTCTCGGAGAACGGCAGGAGGAATCGCCGATGCCAGCACCGGGGCCCTCCGAACTGGCATGGGGACGCCGGGTGAACGAAGCCGAAGACGTCCAGGGGGCCCTTGGGAGGGCCGTTCGCGTCCGAACCGCCGTCCTGGGCGTGGTAGGTAAACGTCGAACGATCCCCATCGCGCTCGGTCGTGAGCTGGTGGAGGAACCCTGCGCCGAGGTCCGGCCCCGAGAGCATCTCGCTCGGCATCGTCGTGAGGTCGTGCCCCGGGCGCACCGGACGGTGGACGCCTACTGGGGCGGGGGGCCGAACTCGAGCGCGGCCGGCAGCGGGGTTCGCCCCGTCGTCACCACGACCCGATCGCCCTCGCGTCGCGCCTTGAGATAGTCGCCGCTCGCGAGCGGCTTCCACGTACCGCGTTCCTCGTCGAACGGCTCGCTGCCGACGACGACCCGATGCGGCAGCACGGCGTAGGTCATCTCGTAGTAGCGCCGGGTGGGGTCGAGCAGGCCCGGACCGTGGTCACCGGTCCAGAGGCAGAACGCCCAGAGCTCCTCCGGGCCCCGGGAGAAAATCACGTTCAGACCGGAGAACGGGGGGAGCGCAGGTCGGCCCATCCCCTGCCACACGCGCACGAGGTCCTCGACGGTGTGGACATAGCCCTGCAGCGGGTCGTCGTGCTCGTGGGTGTTCCGGACGAGCAGCCAGAAAAGGACCTCGCTGTCGTTGATACCCCGGAGGTTCGGCTCGTACACCCCGAGCATCGGTCGCGTCTCGGTGGGGAACGGGATCGCGCCGTTGTGCGCGAAGAGGATCGTGTGGGCCTCGAACGGCTGGCTGTTTTCGAGGCCGAGCAGCCGCTCGGACGGCAGCTTCATCGGGTTGCTCGCGTGGCGTAGATGGCCGAAGACGAGCGGGGCGCTGGCCCGGGCCGCCACCTCGATGAACCGCTCCCGCTCCCCCTCCTCGAACGCCCCGTGGACCCCTCTCTCCACGTGAGCTCGGCCACCGTCGTTGAACCATCCGATCCCCCACCCTTCCCGCTGCGCGGTCTCACGGCTCGCGTTGGATTGGGCAAGCAGGGAACGGTCGGCCCGGACGAGCCAGTGCACGGCGGGTTCCTCTCGAGACGAGAGCATCCCGAACAAGCGGCACATCGGCGGGGGGCACCCCGGCCACGTAGATAACGCTCGGGCGGGCCCGGGGTAACGCGCTCGCCAGCAAGCCTTATCCAAGTCGCCCCGCTAGAACGGTCGGAGGCCCCCGGCGATGGTGTCGATCGACGTCACGAGCTCGGCCCGAGAGCAGATGCTCCGGATCATGGAGAAGCAGGGCAAACCTGGGGCCGCCCTACGAATCTTCGTTCAGGGCGGTGGATGCTCGGGCCTCACCTACGGGATGGCGTTCGACAAGCGCGAGAGCGGCGACGAGATCGCCTACGAGCAGAACGGCCTGCAGGTCGTCGTCGATCGCGCGAGCGCGCCGCTCCTCGACGGGCTGAAGGTCGACTATCTGCTCGGCCTCGAGGCGTCCGGCTTCAAGATCATCAACCCGAACGCGAAAGAGACCTGCTCGTGCGGCAAGTCGTTCTCGGCGTAGCCGCGTTCGCGACCTCCACGCTTTATACCTCCATCAAGGTACGAACCTCGGGGTAATCGAGGAGGGCCCCGGAAATGAGCGATAGTAGTACGATCAAGTTGGAAGTGACTCCAGAAGCGCAGGACCAGGTCCGGGGCCTCATCAAGAGCCAGAAGCCGGGCACTGCGGTCCGTGTGTTCCTCCAGTCGGGCAGCGGCGGGGGTTGCGGGTGCGGCTCGGGCGGCGGAGGCTGCGGATGCGGTGCGGGCGCGGGATCGGGAGGGCCCTCCTTCGGGATGGCGTTCGACAAGCCTCGCAACGGCGACCGGGTCGTCCAGGTCGATGGCTTCTCGATCGTCGTCGACGACCTCTCGGCCGAGATGCTCAACGGCGCTCGGATCGACTACGTCCAGGACCTCAACGCCTCCGGATTCAAGATCACCACACCGAACGCACCGACTTCGGGCCCGGGGTCCGGGTCGGATGCGGGCGGCTGCGGGTGTGGGTCCGGCGGCTGCGGGTGCGGGTAGGCGACTACCCCGGCCGGTCCAACCCCTTCCTCGTTCTTCCCTTTCGGTCCCGAGCGCGCGATCTCGCTTCCGCGAGCGCCCTACGTTTCGGGATCCGTGGGTCGAGCCAGAACCGCATCTCCCAGGTCCGCTCGAAGCCGAGTCTACGGTAGAGCCGGCGACCGAACTTCGAGGCGTGGAGGACCACGCTTGCGATGCCCGGACGGCGGCTCATCGCCACGAGCCGCCCTACGATCTGGCTCGCGACACCGCGCCCCCGCCATTCGGGTTCGGTGTACATCGAGAGGATGTACGGACTGAGGAGCGCGCGGACGCCAGGGCGCGGCTGGTCCGGCCGGAACCACACCAGCCCGCTCCCGACGGGAAAGCCGTCCGGCGTCTCCGCAACGACGCCGGCGAGCTCGCCGGATCTAAGACGGAGGCGAGCCCAACGCCGGTACCGCTGGTCGTGCTCCCGGACGTCCGCCTCGGAGCGGTTTCCGATGTCGGACCACATCCGGTGCCGGTGCCGGACCAACAGCGCGAGGTCGTCGACCGACGCCCGACGAAGGCGGACGGACGGTCGAGGCCGCGCGGACGACATCGTGCCCCGGGTCGGGGGGATCTCTTTAGAGCCTTTCTCGGCGACGCCCCTGGGACGGTCGAGTGGGCCCGGACGGATTTGAACCGTCGACCAACCGGTTATGAGCCGGACGCTCTAGGCCGCTAAGCTACGGGCCCTCCCCGAACCGAAGGCGCCGCCGAGCGGAGTCTGGGGACGACGCAGCGAACCCGTCGCCCTTTCGAACCGCTGACCTTTCGGTTAACAGCCGATCGCTCTACCGCTGAGCTACGGCGGCACCGGCGGCGGCGAGCTAGCATCGCGCTAATAGCCTTTCCGGCCAGACGGCGGGCGCGACTGATGCTCCTCGGCGCGCGCCTTGAGGCGCTGGACGATCACGGCCATCCGGCCGAGGCTCTTATCGAGGTTCGCCCAGAAGTCCCGCGCCTTGTCGGTCACCACCGCCCCGTCGGCCGACGGCTGGATCACGCCCTCCCGTTCGAGCAGGTGGAGGGAGTATCGGGTCTTGTGGATCGGCAGGTGCAGCGCCTCCGAAAGGCGGATGATCCCGGTCGGAGGGCTCCTCGATAGTTTCTCTACGATGTCCACGTTCCGGCCGAGCAGCTCGAGCTCCTCCTCGATCCGGTCGACGAGCTGGCCGGCGTTCCCCGCGGTCTCCATCACCGCTGCCCCCGCGGGATCGCGGGCCTTCTCGGTCGGCATGCTCGTTCCCCTGAGCTGAGTACGGTTACTTGAAGATGCGGCCCGCTCGCCCGGAACCGGAGCGGGAAAGCGGTGGGCCCCCTTAGCTGGGCCGAGCGCGGAGGGCGGCTCCCGCGGCGAACTCGGGCTGCGTGAGACAGTGAAGCGTCCCGAGCCCGAGCACCAGATCGCGGCTCGGGATCCCGACGACTCGACGGCCCGGAAACTGCGAACGCAACGTCGCGAGCGCTCGGCGATCGGCCGGGTCGTCGAACAGGGGCACGAGGACCGAGTCGTTCGCGACGAAGAAGTTCGCGTAGCTGGCCGGCAGCCGCTGGTCCCCGTGGTAGATCGCTGAGGGCATCGGCAGCTCGACGACTCGGACGCGGCCCGGGAGGTCGCGCTCGAACGCATCGAGTCGAGCCCGGTTCTCGGCAAGGGGCGCGTGGTTCGGATCCTTCGGATCGGGCTCCACGGGCGCGACGATCGTCGACGGGCTCACGAAGCGCGCCACGTCGTCGACGTGGCCGTGCGTGTCGTCGCCCACGATGCCTCGGGGGAGCCAAAGGACCCGGTCGACCCCGAGGTAATCGGCGAAGATCCGCTCGTAGTCGTCGCGACCAAAGCCGGGGTTTCGGACCTGCTCGGTGCCGAGGAGGCATTCCTCGGTCGTGAGGAGGAGCCCCGCCCCGTTCGCGTCGAGCGCTCCTCCCTCGAGCACGACCGCGCGTCCGTGCCGCCGCGGCGCCCAGGAGCGCGCACCGGCCTCCGCCGCGATCCTCTCACCCACCGTCACGTCGTGTCGCCAGTTGTCGTACCTGGCCCACGCGTTGAACCGCCATCGCACGGCGCCCACGGCGGGGGAACGGGCGCGAGCTCGCGCCCGTACGACGAACGTCGGACCCGAATCGCGGACCCACGACCGATCGGTCGGCCAGCGGTGCCAACCGATCCGTTCGATGGGCACGTCGGCTCGCTCGAGCTCGCGCCGCACCCGCCCCTCCACATCGCGCGACCCGACGAGGATCTCGACCCGCTCACCACGGGAGAGCTCGCGGACGATCGCGACGTAGACCGACGGGATCCGTCCAAAACTCCCCGGCCAGTCGGATCGTTCGTGGGGCCACGCGATCCAGGTCGAGGTGTGCCGGGCCCATTCGCCCGGCATGCGGAATCCGAGCGCACGGGGCGTCCGCTCGGCGGTGCGCACCGGGCGAGCCAGGCTCACGGCCGGTCCCGGAACCGCTCGCCGAGCCCGGCGTAGGCGTCCACGCGACGATCCCGCAGGAACGGCCAGAACTGGCGGGTCGTCGCGATCTGCCGGGGGTCGATCGTCGCGTAGAGGAGCTCCTCACGGTCGTGGCTCGCTTGCGCGATCACGCGCCCGAACGGGTCAGCGACGAACGATCCTCCCCAGAACTCGATGCCCGGCCCCGGTGCCCGGTTTCCGCGGACATCGCCGTGCTCGAGGCCGACCCGGTTCGGGACGGCGACATAGACGCCGTTCGCGATCGCATGGGCGCGTTGAACGGTCTGCCAGGCGTCGAACTGCTCGGCCCCGTGCTCGGCCTTCTCTTCCGGATGCCAGCCGATCGCGGTCGGATAGACGAGCACCTCCGCCCCCGTGAGGGCGATCAGCCGGGCCGCCTCCGGATACCACTGGTCCCAGCAGATCAGGGCACCGACCCGACCGAACCCGAGGCCAAAGCTCGGGAAACCGAGGTCCCCCGGCGCGAAGTAGAACTTCTCGTAGTAGAGCGGGTCGTCCGGGATGTGCATCTTGCGGTAGCGGCCGACGAGCTCGCCGTTGCGGTCGATCACCGCGGCGCTGTTATGGTACAGCCCGGGCGCCCGGCGCTCGAAGACCGGCACCACCACCGCGACGCGATGCTCCCGCGCGATCGCGAGGAACCGCTCGGTCGTGGGCCCGGGGATCGGCTCCGCGAGCTCGAAGAGCGCGTGGTCCTCACGCTGGCAGAAGTACTCCGTACGGAAGAGCTCAGGAAGGCAGACGAGATCCGCCCCGGCCCGAGCGGCCTCCACGACCCGGCCGGCGGCCTTCTCGACGTTCGCGTCGGGGTCGGGGCCACAGCGCATCTGCACGAGCGCTACGCGGTACGGCTGGCCCTTCTCTTCCGTCACCAACGGCCGTTCCCCGAGTTCGGCCGCGAGGAGCCGGGCGCGATAATGAGCTTTTGTCGAGGGGGGCGGCTTCCGCGGAGCGGTGGCCGCCCGAGAAGTTATGCCCGATGTTCCGCTCCCCGTTCGAGATGCTCCGGTGGCCGTCGCCCGAGTACCGGATTCGGATCGATCTCAATGTACTCCTTCGGTCGGCGGACCGATGGGGTACCGACTGCCGGCCCGGTGACGGCCGACGCGCGAGTCGGGAACGGGAGCGACACGAGACGATGATGCACTTCGGACCGGCCAGGGACCGGGAGTTCCGGGCTCACCGCCGATCCCGCGTTCCGGCCCGCCGTCGAACGACCGGCCGCGCTCGTTGGCATCGAATGCGATGAAGGCGATGGTGCTGCACCGTCCGGCCTCGATCGAGACTCACCCGCTCACGCTCGAGGACGTCGACCCCCCGGACCCCCGCGAAAACGAGGTCCTCGTTCGGGTCGACAAGTGCGGCGTCTGCCGAACGGACCTTCACGTCGTCGAGGGCGATCTTCCGCCCGTGCGCCCGTCCGTCATCCCGGGGCACGAGATCGTCGGTCGGGTGGCGCGTGTGGGATCGGAGGTCCAACGCTTCTCGATCGGCGACGTCGTCGGCGTGCCGTGGCTGCACCACACGTGCGGACGGTGTGAGTACTGCCTCACGGGTCGGGAGAACCTCTGCGAGCAGAAACTGTTCACCGGCTACTCCACGAACGGAGGGTACGCCGAATACGTGACCGGCGAGGAGGCTTTCGTATTCCGTCTCCCTCCCGGCGACGCCGCCCACCTCGCGCCGTTCCTCTGCGCCGGGATCATCGGCTACCGGGCACTGAAGCGGGCGCTCCCCCAGCCCGGGGGCCGCATCGGGTTCTTCGGGTTCGGGGGCTCGGCTCACCTCACCCTACAGCTCGCCGCCCGGCTCGGCTACGCGACCGTGGCCTACTCACGGAACCCTTCCCATCTCGAGCTGGCCACGAAGCTGGGAGCCGCCGAAACCGTCCTGACCGGCCGGACCGAACGGGCCAGCCGCGCCCCGCACCTCGACAGCGCCATCGTGTTCGCCCCGGCGGGCGAGGTGGTGGTCGAGGCGCTCGCCGAAGTGAAGAAGGGAGGCGCGGTCGTGGTCCCCGCGATCCATATGACGACGATTCCCCCGATCGAGTATGATCGCCTGCTCTTCGGAGAGCGGACGATCGGCAGCGTCGAGGCGAACACGCGCGCCGACGCGCTGGAGTTCCTGACGCTCGCCGGCCGCCTGGGCCTCGAAAGCACCGTGAGCGTCCGGCCTCTCTCCGAGGCGAACGAAGCGCTCCGTGACCTCCGGCGTGGGGACCTCACCGGCGCGGCCGTGCTCGACTGCACGTCGAGCTGACCGCGCTATAGGTCGGCCGCTCGACGACCCGACCGGTCGACTCTCGCGTGGACGACGGCCCCGACGGATCGGGGGAGGTCCTCGATCAAATGAGGAACAGGAGGTTGATGATGACGAGCACGGTGACCGCGGCAACGAGGATCTTCACCCATCGGACCAGATCGGCGGTGTTTTTCTCGATCCGTTGCAGCGCATCCGCCGAGTTCGTAGGCGGCGAGTACGTCTGTGGCCCTCCGAACGGAGAAGGGGCGCTCATGCCGGTCCGCAGCCGCCGCGTCCCCAAAGAGCTTCGGGTTCTGACGGGGGCGAGGTTGCGGCAGGAAGGGAGTCCGACGGCCAGGGCCTCACCGGTTTCGAGGCCACGGCTTGAGTCCCCACCTCGAGCCGCCGAGTCGGAAGACGGGCCCTGCCCTCGCCGACTGTCGCCGGGAGGAGGCTTGAGCTACGACCCGCCTTAGGGAGGCCCCGGAGCGTCGGCGCCTCGTCGATCGCATGGGTCCGCCGGGATTCGAAGCCGGCCCTCGCGACTCGATTCGAGATCCCGGGGCAATCCCTAGGACGACATCATTCGTTCTGTCACAGCCCGGGGCATCATGTGGTAGGAGTAGACTAGAATGTCCTTCGCCGGGTCCACCGCGAGTAGCCGCTTGAGCTCCTCCTCATCCTCGACACTCGCTACGAGGATCCCATACACGCCCTTCGGGTCCGCGACCGGGCCGAACACGACCGCCTTCCCCTGCTTGGCGTATCCCGACCAATACTCCACATGTCTCGTCATCGTCGCCCGTTCCTGGGGAGTCATGTCCGACTGGAAGGTCGGCCGGGGGTTGTCGGTTTTGACGAAAAAGAAGACCACTGAGTCCCCCTCTCAGGCACTTTCGAAGATCGCCTGAGGGACCTCCCCCGGTGCGATGAAGACCGCGTAGTGGCCAAAGTTGGGGATCTCGGTCTTCGGGACGATCGTCTGAGCGCCTGCGGCTTCTGCTTCCTTGAGCGTCTTTGCGACGTCCTTGACCTGGATGTATGAGAGCGAGCCGGGCGACTCACCGGGTTGAGGCTCGCGAACCGCGCCCGTCGGGAGGGCCGGAGGGTTGACGAACATGTAACCCTGGCCCATATCGTCGAATTTCCATCCGAAAACCTTCGCGTAGAACTTGACACTCTTTGCGGTGTCCTTGGAAATCAGTTCGACGTGGCTGAACGCCCCGGCGGGTTGCTGCTTCGGCATTTTCGTTCCTTCCTTTCTGCCCTGATGGGCACCATCGTCTCCCTAGTCTCCGCCGATTAATGAATGGAATAGGGTAAGAAAGGTAAGAGATTTCTTCAAGGCCCCCAAGCCCCTCCCCGGGGCCATGGAGATCGAACACCTTCCGACGGTAATGTGGAAGACCTGCCCCATCCGCTCCAGTCTCGGGGTCCTCGGCCGCCAGTGGTCGCTTCTTGTCCTCCGCGACGTCTCGTTCTTCCGGAAGGTAAGGTTCAGTGACATGCTGCGCAACAATCCAGGGCTCAATCCCCGCCTCCTCTCGCTCCGCCTGAAGGAGCTGCAGAAGGAGGGATTGATCGCGCGGGCGGTCAATCCCGATGACCACCGGGAAGTTTGGTACGACATCACAGACAAGGGAAGAGACGTCGTTCCCATCCTTACGGCCTTCATCCAGTACGGGGCGAAGCATCGGGCCAAGGAGGTCTTCAGCGACAAGAAGCCCCGCGAGATGGGACAGCTGTTTCCGAGGGACCGCGAGTACATGCTCGGACCGCTGTTCGATTACGCACAAGTCCCGGGAGTCGGCGGCCGATCCGGAGCCCACGGGGCCCAGCGGAGTTCGAAGTGATTCGATTCACCGTAGAACGTGCGGTGCGCGGAGCTCCTGAGGAGCTGTACGCCTGGATGAGTGATTACTCCGATCGGGACTATACCGGGCCGAATTGGTCCACCAAGGACGGGGTGCGGCGATCGGTGTCGGAACAGGACGCCCAGCATGCGGTCTTCACCGACTTCTACGGTCGAACCACGTTGAAGTACCGCGCCGAAAAGCGGGCCCCCGTTGGCGTGGAAGCCCGGGGCACCGGCGACAACATGGACTCGCACGTCAACCTCAAGGTCCTCCCGGCTCCCGAAGGGTCGAGGCTGAGCATCGATTTCCAATTCGAGCCGCGTGGCGCGGCGAGGCTGTTCGCTGGGCTGATGAGCGGTGCGGTGAAGCGAGCCACGGTTAGGCAAGTCGATTGCTTCCTAGCCGACTTCTATTCTGCTCGGAGCTGACCGCGACGCCACGTGTAGCGATCGGGACGGGCCCGCCGGGATTCGAACCCGGGTTTGAGGCTCCGGAGGCCTCCGTGATGTCCAAGCTATACTACGGGCCCGCTGTGGGCCCAAACTAGAGCGGGTCCATAGTAGTACCGGTCCGAGCGGCGCTGTCGCGATGGGCCGATGGATGAGCCTGAGTCCTGCGGTGTTCCGCGACCGCAGGCGTCGCTGCGAACCCATAGTTCGATCCCCGCTCGAACGGGTGGCCATCGTTCCCCGGCCCAGTGGGTCCTTCGACGTATCTCTGTCAACGACGACCCCCGTACCGTCCGCGAGATGGCGTCAGAGGCGCTCGTGGGCCGCGCCGATGAACCGAAGCTTGCTCGAGGCGGCCGAGTCACGCCGCCATCGGAAACTCCCGCGGGCTACGAGTCCTCCCGGGGTCCCCGGGGCGAGCGGTGGCGGCGTAGGAAGTAGACTCCCACGACCCCGGCGGCGGCGAGTCCTACGAGACCGAAGGTCAGCGGGCCGAGGCCGGTAAGGTACCACGGCGCGCTCGACGATGCCGCGGGCGCCACGACCGTGGGATCCGACCAGTACATCGGATACTGGATGGAGGGGGTCGTCACACAGCCGCTTGAGGAGCAGGATGTCAAGGTGAGGTCGTTCGTCCCGCCCGCGAGGAGCGAGAAGACGACCGGCGCCCTCCAGCTGAGGCCCCGCGTGGACAACGAGATCGAAATGAGGTCGTTCTCGATCCCCGACTCCCAGATCCCGGTGTGCCAGACCCCCGAGGGATACTGGTACGACGCGTTCGGGTTCGAGTCGTAGTACGGTTGACAGACCCCGCCGGGGAAGGGAACGGTCCCGACCGGCTGGGCGAACCCGTCCGAGATTCCGAGGAACGCGCCCGGGATCGGGCAGGTAAAGTTCTCGAACTGGCCCGGGGCCGACCCGACGCTGACGTTGAGGAAGTCGACGTATTTGAGGTCCGAGAGAAGGACGGTGCCCGAGAGCGTGGTGCCCCACAGGTGCAGGTTCGTCTCGGTGGACCCCGATTGGGGCTCGACGAACACCGTCACGGGGTTCGACGTGAGCCCGTCGTACGTCGCTTGGAGCGAGAAAACCTGCGCGGCGACGGTCCCGTTGAGCTCGGCGAGCCCCTCGGGCGCGGTCCAGAACAGCGCGTTGCCGCGGGCGTCCGAGATCGTATGGCCGATCACCGATCCCGGCGCGTAGCTCGACGGCGGCAGATAGGGATTGAACTGACCGGTTTGGCTCTCGAGCACTGTCTGCGAGACGACCGCGTCCGCGATCGGCACCCCGTCGAGCTCGACCGTCGACGAACCGTAGAGGTTGTACGCCCCGCTCGGGAACGTCGTGACGGTAGCGAACATCGGAACTTCCGAGTCCGTGTGCTGGCAGATCCCGTAGGCGTCCGTCACGCAGAGGCTGAGGAACCCCCTCGCGGGCGGCGCACCGACCGCGTAGGCCTGGAAGCTCGCCCCGGAGCCTCCGGGCTGGACGTAGAAGTACCCGTACTCCGACGCGTTCGTCGGCAGTGCGGGCGTCACGTAGGTGGGAGTGTAGAGGAACCGACCGGCGGCGTTCGTGTGGAAGGTCGTCACGGTCCCTCCCCCATACTGACCGGTGTTCTCCCCGCCCGAATACGCCTCCACGGTGATGCCGGCCGCGGGCGCTCCAGAGCCGGTCACGACCGCGAGGGTGTACGTCGTGCCGCCGGTGAGCGTGGTGATCGGCACGAGACTCGCCCCGATCGCCTCGCGGACGGAGTACCGCTGATCCAGCAGCGCGTGATGGGTAGAGGGGGAGACCCCGATGAGCTCCTCGTCGAGAACGGTCGCGTTCGGCATCCCAAGCCCCTGCAGGAAATTCCAGTTGGGACCTGCGGGGTTGCCGAGGCTGGGATACCAGAGCGGTAGGACCGGATCGCTCGGCTCGTTGACGCTGGCGTTGAAGTAGTACCAGGTGTACGAATTGTCCGGCGCGTAATCGCCCTCGCCGACTCCGATGTTCTGCATCGGAACGTACGGGTCGGCGGACGCGAATGGGACTCCGGCCTCCCAGGCGTTGTGCGCGGCGAACAGGACGGGATTCACGTCTCCCATCCGGGGCGAACCGAACGCCACGTCGGCCTGCTCTTCAATGAGGGTCCACTCGCCGGCCGTGATCGGCGTGGCGAAGCTGGTCCCTCCGTCGAAGAGAATCCAGCCCCCGAAGCTGTACGAGGACATGTTGAAGTCCGCGGCACCCGCGACGATCGGGTTGATCGTGGTTCCCGTCGAGTAGGTGTCGAGCGCGTTCTCCCACCACGGCTGGGACTCGACGATCGAGGCCCCGAACCCCCCTCCCACGGCGCCCAACGCCGGCGAGACCGAGCAACAGCTCCAGTAGGTGAAGCTGGCCACGCTCTGCGCCGGCACCGCCGTCTGGTTGATCTGGTCGTACGGATCGTAGACCGGGACTCCCGAGGGGAACTCCTGTCCGTTCGGACCGGCCGCGGTCACCTGCCCGCCTCCGACCGCCGTGGATCCCGGTGAGGCCGCCGGGACCCCGGCGCTGGCCGCCGAAGAACCCGGGATCGCCGCCCCGTTCGTTCCGTCGTCGCCGGACGCGAAGAAGTTCGTGACCCCTTCCGCGTTGAGGATCTCGAGGTCTTCGTCCTCCACGGTGATATACTCGGGAGCGGCCAAGAAGTAGGCCCACTGTTCGCCGATCTGGTACGAATTCGACGTGATCGAGATCGAACACGCCGCCTCCGCGGGTCCTTCCACGATCACGATCCCATCGCTGGCCATGCCGGCCAGATTGCAGGGTGCCCCTGTCGTCAGATAGCTCGCGATCTGAAGGTAATCGAACGGGTTGGTGATCCACGCGGCGCTCGGATCCCCGATGACGTCGATGTGGGCCGAAGGAGCCATCGCCGCGATGTACTCGATGTCGAGCTCGGTCTCGACGGTCCACCCCCATAGCTCCCCGTTCTCGATGCAGTTGGAAAGGTTGGTGTTCGGAACGATCGCGGAGGGGTCGTTGATCGCGATCTGCGTGAGCCGATCCATGAGCTGGCTCGAGCTGCCGAACACCTCCTGGCTGAAGGTCGCGAGGTCGGAGGGGATGGCACAGCCGGCTTCGACCACCGCGACGGTGATCCCTTGGCCGGTGTCCGGAGTGCCGCCGATGGTAGAGGCACCGTCCCAGAGGTTCTCGGCCCCGGTGAGGACGTGCATCGTGCTCGGGTAGAGGAACTGGCCGTCTCCGCACAG
>JASHQN010000166.1 GCA_030039135.1 Thermoplasmata archaeon
ATCCGCACGGGACTCGAGGGAGTCCAGCTTCCCCACGCCGCGCTGATCTGCAACTTCGTCGACCCGAGCACCCCAGCGGAGCGGTGTCGGCTCGAGTACGGGGAGGTCGTCACGTTCTTCCACGAGTTCGGCCACCTCCTCCATACGTTGCTCTCGGGGCACGGACGCTGGCTCTACAACAGCGCGTCGAACCTCGAATGGGATTTCATCGAGGCGCCGTCGCAACTGTTCGAGGAGTGGGCGCGCGACCCCGATACGCTCTCGCGGTTCGCGCTCGATCCCGACACGAACGAGGTCGTTCCGACCGACCTCCTCCGCCGCCTCACGGCGTCGGCGTCGTTCGGCCGGCCCTGCTTCTGGTTGCGGCAGGTCGCCCTCGCGGCAGTGGCGTTGGATCTCTACAGTCGGGACCCGACCGGTCGCGACCTCGCTGCCGCGGCCCGGGACACCTACGCCCACTACATGGGGCCCGAGCTACGTCCCGAGTACCATCTCGAGGCGTCGTTCGGCCACCTCACCGGCTACTCGGCCTACTACTACACGTACGCCTGGTCGGTCGTGATCGCCCGCGACCTCCTTCGCCCGTTCTTCGACCGCGGAAGCCTGACCGATCGCGACATCGCCGAGAGGTATGCGCGCGAGATCCTCGCGCCGGGAAGCGCGAGGCCCGCGTCCGAGCTCGTCCGGCGGTATCTCGGACGGGAATTCGGCTTCGAGTCGTTCGAGACGTGGGTCACCGAGCCCGCGCGGGTCCCGGGTCCCTCGGCTCCAACCGTGCCGGCTCGACGGAGCCTTCGGCGGACGAGGGTCAGTCCCGACCGCCGTCGGCGAGCCGCATCCCGAAAGAAATCCACGTCCCCGCGACGACGGCGAGCAGCGCCAAGAGCGACACGACGACGACCACGAGGCTCTGGAAGAGGCTGAATCCGCGCGCCCAGAACGCGAGATAGAGTAGCATCAGGCAGATCCACGCGGCGAACGCCCCGAGGGTGGCCACGACCCGCCATCGCAGCCGGGACACGATCGGAGCCGGGCGCCAGCCGTTCCAGTCCTCGGAGCCGTAGGCGTCGTTACTCATCCGCGAGAAAACCGGTCCCCGGGATATCAAGGGAGCGCACGTCCGGTCCCTTGGACGACGGGCCTCCCGCCCCGGGTCTATCTACGGGAGGAACGACCCCGGAAGGCGAGCCGAGGGCCAACCCCGCCCGACGCGGGTGCGGGAGCGTCGCCGTGAGAGAGGGAGGCGGCCCACGACGCGAGGCGGTGGCCGAGGCCCGGATCGTCGGCCCTGGGCTCTCGTTCGATGGGGCGCGCAGGTCGGCCGGAGGGTCCGTTCAGGTGCGAACGGTGATCTTCCCCGAGCGTCCCGTCGAGATCTGCAGCTTGCCCCGGTAGTCCTTGACCCATCCGTCGGTGATGCGGATCTTCTGCCCGACGGAGTATCGCTTCGCGTCGTCGCCCCAGAGGGTGAGGGTAATCGTTCCGGTCTCGTCCTGCAGCGTCGCGTCAGCTACCTGGGAGGGGCCTCGAGCGGTCGTCACGTCCCGGACCGGAGAAATCGCAGTGATGGTGGCGTCGATCGTCGCGTTCTGGTTCGCCTGGAGGGTGGCAATGCCGGGCATGACCGCGCCCCCACGTTTGCCGCGGTTAAGGCTTCTCCGCCGGCCGCTCTCCCCCGTCCGTTGTCGGGAGAACCGTGAGGTCGTCCTCCTGCTCGACGTCGAGGAGGTGCCCGAGCTTCCGCTGCTTCACGGCCATGTACTCCCGATCGTACGGGTTGGGCGGCACGATCACCGGGATCCGCCCGACGATCTTGACCCCGTGCGTCTGCAGATCGCGCATCTTGCTCGGGTTGTTGGTCATGATCCGGATGGAACGGATCCGGAGTGTGCCGATCATGTGCGCGGCGATCGCGTAGTCCCGCTCGTCGGGGCGGAAGCCCAAGAGCTCGTTCGCCTGCACCGTATCGTAGCCCAAGTCCTGAAGGCGGTAGGCTCGGATCTTGTTGACGAACCCGATCCCCCGGCCCTCCTGCCGCAAGTAGAGCACGACCCCCGAGTCCATCTTCCCGATTCGCTCGAGCGATTCGATGAGCTGGTCCCGGCAGTCGCAGCGCAGGGAACCGATGGCGTCCCCCGTGAGGCACTCGGAGTGGAGGCGAACCGGTACCTCGTCGGCGTCGACGACGTTGCCGTGGATGAACGCAGCGTGCTCCTTGCGATCGTGGTTGTTCCAGAACGCAGCGACCTGGTAGTCGCCGAAGCGGGTCGGCAGGTCGGCGATCGCGAGCAGTCGAACGCAAACCTCAGGGGAATCGGGACAGACATGGGTCTCGTTTTCCTTGAGCATCGTGTCGGCGACGTCCCTCGGGATGCCCATCGGAGGGGCCAGCCGGGCCCCTGCTTAAAGGGGTCGGTAACCCTGCATTCATCGGCCCCGAGCGCCGAGGCGCCGGACCCCAACCCATTAGTCCCAGAACACGATACCCTGGGCCGCGCGAACCCGGGGTCGCTACGGAGGTCGGGCCGTGCCGTACGTCGAGTACGACGAAGTGGAGGCCATCTGCTCGGACTGCGGCCGCACCTTCCGCTCGGAAGAGGCGCTGGCCGCCCACCACGAGGAGAGCCACTCGGGCGTCGAGGCCAGGGTCGCCGTGCCCCACGCCCGCCGGGCGACCTTCTCCTGCCCGATCTGCCATCGCTCGTTCGCGGCCGCAGGTCCCCTTCGCACCCACACGCGCGTCGCGCACCGCTCCGCGAACCCCCCACCGACCCCGGGGCCGGCGCGGAGCTAGCGCCATGGCGGCGGAGCAACGCTAATCGAGGGCGCCGCGTCGCCCCCAGAGTCCCGAATCCACGATCATGGTGTCGATCCCGTGGGAGAGCGTTGCGTTCTGGACCGCGTTCAGCACCTGGGCGCTCGCGACC
>JASHQN010000167.1 GCA_030039135.1 Thermoplasmata archaeon
GCCGCTCGGAACATCGGTGCCGACGGGTTCTGGCTCAACGCCAGGCCCCACGGCTGGACGTCGAACGACTCGAAGAACCGCTGCCGCATCGTGTCGAACAGCTCGTCGAGGTCGCTCCAAGGCTCGCTTGCGCTCTTCTTCTGTTTGATCTCTGTCGTCATGCTCTACCTCGGTGGATTACCGTAGAAGTCAGTTAAGGCTCATATAAAAAGAATGCAGGTGCGTCCTGGCGAAGACGCCGTCGGGTTCGGGGGCTGCCGTCCCCGCCGGCTAGGGCACGCGTGCTCCGCAGCTGCCGCAGAACTTGACCGTCGGTCCGGCCTCGGCCCCGCACGACGGGCACGCGCGTCGCTGGGGTATCGGCTGCCCACAACTCCCGCAGAACTTGACCCGAGGAGGGTTGGCGGCGCCACAGGCCGGGCATTCCGACGGCCCGCTCCCCGGTCCGCTGGGGGCGGGCGCGCCTCCGGCAGGGGGCGGAGATGCGGACCGGGACGCAGCGCCCGCCGCCGCGCGACGGCGCATCGCCTCCTCCATGCGCGCCTGGACCATCGCGCGCTGCTCCGGAGGGAGGCGCGCTAAGGCGTCCGAAGGCGTCCCTCCCATCGCGGCATTGAGGGGGCTACCGGACGGGCCGAGCGCGACGGATCGGACCTCGAAGCCGGCGGCCTCGAGGGCGGCTCGGATCGTCGACTCGACCGCTTTCGGATCCGCGGCGAGCGCCGCGTCTTCCTGCTGTCCGACCATGGCGGTCAAGGGGCCCGAGACCGCGACGCCGAGCACGGTGCTGGAGGGAGCGCTCGGGCTCAGGTTTCGGCCGATCGTAGCGGTGAACCTCGCCGGATCGCGAAGGGCGTAGCGTACCGTGGCGTTCACGACGTACCGCGTGCCGGCTCGGGTTCGGGCCGCGACCGTCAGCTGGCCCGCCTGCTCGCGGGTCGAGTAGAAGACCGGAGTGCTCTCGAGCACGGCCCGATCCGAGCCCGGTGCCGGCTCCCTCGATTGCTCGGCCGCCCGGGGGGCGGAGGCGCGTGTGAGGAGGTGATCGCCGGGAGGGAAGACGTCCTGGCTCGTCCCCCGACGGCCGACGAGGAGCGCCATCTCCGCCGGAGGCACGATCAGGTGGGCGCCGATGGGGATCGCCCCGAGGGGGGAACGGGCCATCCACGTCGCCCCCTCGAGCGAGGGACCTCGCACGGTGCCGCCGAGGGCCGTGAGGACGTCGCCGACGTCCCGGTACGGTCGGTCGGGCAGCTCGCGCTCGAGCCAGGCGAGATCCTCAGCTCCGCGGACCCCTTCGTCCTCGATGTCGGTGTAGAACGCCTTCGCCGCCGCCAAGAGCGAAGCGCGGGTCGCCGGATAGCCCTGGAAGCCCGGGTTCTCGGACCCGGCCCCGCCGAGGAAGTCGTTGATGAGGGGCGGGCCGTCCACCAGCCCGAGCCCGAAGTACCAGGGTAGGCACTCGTGGCCGCAGGCCGGGCATCGTGGGGGGCCGGCGCGCGTGCAGGCGCAGCCGGTCCCGGAGCCAGCGCAGCTGGCCAGGGTGCAGGGGGCGTCGCCCGCGCAGTGCTCGCACATCGCCCGCGCCGGTCAGCCGAGCTTGGTCCCGCACTCCCCGCAAAAGTTGACCGTCGGCGGATTCTGGTGGTGGCACTTGGGGCAATCCCGGAAGCCGAGGGGCGCGCCACAGTTGTTGCAGAACTTACCGGTGCCCGAAGGCTTACCGCACGTCGGGCAGAGCGTCGCCCGGTCGGTGGTGTCGCCGTCGAACTGGGTCTGCTTCTTCACCTGATCTTGCATCTGCTCCACCCGCGCCTGGGCCTTCGCCGCCTGCATTTCCGCGGTGAGGGAGGGCGCGTCCTTGGTGCAGAGTCCCGCCTCGTTGTTCCAGTCGTCGGCGCACACGTAGGATTTGCATTTGGGGCATTTCTGGAAGTGGGTCTTGGTCTCGTTGACCGCCTGCTGGAAGGCGTTGTCGTGCTCGCGGTGCCAGTCCGCGCTCATCCCTTTGAACTGGCTCGCGGAGCTCGCCGCCGAGCTCGCACCCGAGAGCCCGCTGCTGCCGGTCACGCTGCCGAGCGCCGAGAGCCCCCCGCTCAGAAAGCCCAGTCGGCGGGAGCTGGCCTGGCTCTTCGAGGCGATGAAGGCCGTGTCGTAGCCGGAGCCGCAGAGGTCGCAGTGGAATCGCCACTGGAATCCCTTGTCTCCGCTCAGGTCGTCGACGTTCCTCGGGTAGTCCATGAGCGCCATGGATCCTCGCGGCCCCGAACGCGGTTCCCGACTATTAACGTCGTGGAACGGCGAGGATCACAGCCCCTTCGACCTCCAGTAATCCTTCAGCTTCGCGCCGCAGCGATCGCAGCGTTTCGCCCCCGCGCTGACGATGGCCGCGCAGGCCGGACAACGGTAGCGAATCACCGTGCGGCACTTCTCGCAGACGTCGGTATCCGGGCCGACGGGAGCGCCGCAGTGAGGGCAGGGGATGACGAGCGGCTTGCCGCAGGTGTTGCAGACCGTCCATCCGGACTGGATCGGGGCCACGCAGTTCGGGCAGACCGCATGCAGCGGGTGGGCTCGGCCGCAGAACGGGCAAACGTTCGAGTTCTCATCGACGAGCTGGCCGCAGAATCGGCACGCCTGCTTGTAGCCCGGCATCGAGCGCGGATGGGGGTCCCGGTATTTCCCATGCCGCCGGGACCGGGGCTTCGCGACGGATGGGGGTGGCGGCGACCTGCTCGGTCAGTTATTATATAGAAGCGCAATCCTCCCCGCTGCGGTGAGCCGTATGTTGCAGGGTACACCAATTCTCGTGCTCAAGGAAGGGACGGAGAGGGAACAGGGGAAGTCCGCGACGGGGAACAACATCGCCGCGGCGCGAGCGGTCGCCGACGCGGTCCGCTCGACTCTCGGTCCGCGGGGCATGGACAAGATGCTCGTCGACTCGATGGGCGACGTGACGATCACGAACGACGGAGTCACGATCCTCAAGGAGGTCGACATCGAGCACCCCGCGGCGAAGATGCTCGTCGAGGTGGCGAAGACGCAGGACCAGCAGTGCGGCGACGGGACGACGACCGCCGTCGTGCTCGCGGGCGAGCTCCTCAAGCGCGCCGAGGCGCTCCTCGACCAGGACGTTCACCCGACCGTGATCGTACGCGGGTTTCAGCTCGCGGTCCAGAAGGCCCAGGATCTCCTCGAGAAAGAGATCGGAACGACCGTCAAGCCCGACGACGAGACGATCCTCATCGACTGCGCGGCGACCGCGATGGGGTCGAAAGGCATCCTCGGCGCCCGCGACGACCTCGCCAAGATCGCCGTGAACGCGGTCCGGCGGATCTCCGAGCAGCGGGGAGGGAAGACGATCGCCGATGTCTCGCAGATCCAGATCCAGAAGCGTCACGGGGGGACGATCTCGGACACGGAACTGATCTCGGGAATCCTCCTCGACAAGGAACGGGGCCATCCCCGGATGCCCGGCGAGATCGCGCCGGCGAAGATCGCGCTCCTCAACTCTGCGCTCGAGATCAAGAAGACCGAGATCGAGGGCAAGATCAACATCAAGAATCCGAGTCAGATCCAGAGCTTCCTCGACGAGGAGGACAAGACGTTCCACCGCATGGTGGACGCCGTCAAGGCCGCGGGCGCCAACGTGGTGATCTGCCAGAAGGGGATCGACGACGTCGTCCTCCACTACCTCGCGAAAGAGGGGATCTACGCGGTCAAGCAGGTCAAGGAATCCGACATGCAGAAGCTCGCCCGGGCGACCGGCGCGAAGATCGTCACCGGTTTCAAGGACCTCGGTGCGAGCGACCTCGGCTCGGCCGCGAAGGTAGAGGAGCGCAAGGTCGGCGATGACAAGATGACGTTCGTCACCGGTTGCTCGAACCCTCGTTCGGTGTCGATCCTCGTCCGAGGCGGGACCGAGCACGTGACCCAGGAGGTCGAGCGGTCGCTCAACGATGCCCTCAAGGTCGTCGCGAGCGTCATCGAGGACGGCGTCGTCTGCCCCGGCGGGGGCGCGACCGAGGTCGACCTCGCGGTGAAGCTTCGACACTGGGCGCCATCGGTCGGGGGGCGGGAGCAGCTCGCCGCCGAAGCGTTCGCGCAGGCACTCGAGGTCGTCCCGTGGGCGCTGAGCGAGAACGGCGGGTACGACTCGATCAACACCCTCATTGAGCTCCGGGGGGCGCACGATGGGCCGAACGCGAACAAGAACGTGGGCGTCAACCTTGCCGACGGCAAGGCGGCCGACATGTGGAAGCTCCGGGTCGTGGAGCCGCTCCGCGTGAAGAAGCAGGCCCTCAGCTCCGCGGCCGAGGTGGCCTCGATGGTGCTGCGCATCGACGACATCATCGCGTCGAAGAAGCCGGCCGCTGGGGCGAAGGGCCCCGAGCCGCACGAGCACTAGGCGACCAACGATTCCGCCGGCCGGTGGTCTTCGGGGCCACCGGCCCGGTCCTGGGTCCCGGTCGCCCAGCCGCCCCGGGGGCGGACCTCGCGGTTCGGGGTCCGATCGGCCGTGAAGGAGGGAGGAAGAACTGAACTCGGCCCGTGTCCTCGACCGTCCGATGCCGGCGTGGGGGGATCTCCCGCAGGAGGAGCTGGACGCGGACGAGGAGCAGGACGAGATCCTCACCCGGGCCGGTGTCGAGGACTTCCCTCTACATCGGTCGTTCGTCTGGAAGTTCCTGGTGGGCTTCGGCCTGGTCGTGCTCATCACCGGGTTCGCGTTCTGGACTGAGATCGGGGGGCTGCGCCTGCCATCGTTCGTGTTCTTCCCGTCCGCGATAGGATCTCTGCTCGCGATCTTTCTCGTGGTACTCGGGCTCGCTTGCCTGATCGCGGGTATCGCCCTCTATGCCCGACAACGTCGCGATCCGTACGAGATGGAACCGATCCGGTAGTTCGGGCCCGATCGATGCCCGGCGCTCCTGCCGCCCGGCTCGTGACGGGCGGCTGCCGTCCGAAGCCTTCTTAACAGGGGGCCGATAGGTCGCAGTCGATGCGAACGAAGCCGGTCGAAGGGGTGCTGCGCCTGGACGTCGTCGCCCTCGAACCCCATCCCGCGGTCTATCTCGCCTACGATGGCCTGGCCGGCTTGAGCCAGCGCCCGATCCTTCGGGATCTCGTCGACGAGCTCGAGCGCAAGGGGCCGGGCGAGCTCGGAAAGTTCTTGGAGGCACTTCGCCGACGGCACTCCGGCTCCCTGCACGTGTACTTCTCCGACTACGTGAGCTACGGGATCGGAGGCGGCGACGCGGCGGCGGAGTTCTTCCTCGGCTCGTTCCTCCTTCTGCACGAGCCGAGCCGTTCTGCCGGCAAGGACCCGGCAATCCCCGAGCACCTGGCCCTGATGCGGCCCGGCGGTGTGGAGCGGCTCTCGCTCGAGGGCCTCTCGGGCTGAGCAGCCCTCCCGCGACATCCTTTTCCTCCGCCACCCCTCCC
>JASHQN010000168.1 GCA_030039135.1 Thermoplasmata archaeon
CACCTTTCCGGTCCGTGAGCTCGTGGGCGGCGGAGCGGTCGAGGCCCCCTATGGTCAGTCGGCCCATCTGGATCGTTGAGCCGTCGAACTCCGGCAGTTCCTGCCCCACCATGTAAAAGTGGTCGTGACGCCCGCGCGCAAGGTCCCGAACGAAGTCGGTAACGAACGCTCGCATGTTCGCGTCGGCCATCTGGAGATCGTCCACGACTACTGCGAGCTCTCGGTCCCCTACCGCCCGGACGACGAGGTCCGCGACCTCAAGGGCGACGGGTGCGCGGGGCAGCTGGGAGTAGTACGCGAGCTGCGAACCTCCGAGGAAAGAAAGCGCGTGGGAGAGTGCGGTGACGAACTGCCGCGGAGAGCTCGTCGCGCGGACCGTGAACCAGAACGGGATCCGGCCGGCCTTAACGCGTCGGATGTGCCGTGCCACGAGCGCCGTCTTGCCCATGCCGGGCGGACCGTCGACCAGCATCACCGAGCCTCCCTCGCGGGCGAAATCGCCCAACCGGTCGAGCTCCTCCTTGCGGCCGAGGAAAGGGTTGGGGGGCGGGGGGATCGCACCCGCGAGCAAGGGGACCCGCTTTGTCTCTCGGACGAGCTGGGAGCGCCCGTGCTCGGTCAGCCGGTACACCAGCTGTCGACGCAGCCCGTCCCGGACGAGGCCCCGGCGCGAGGAGAGCATGCCGTCCTGGACGAGTTCGGCCAGGGGCCGGGACATCGAGCAGGGATGGTAGCCAAGCGCCTTCGCGAGTTCCCGCTGGCTCACTCCGTAAGGAGAGCCATCGGAGGGGGCGTGGGTCTCGACGTAGTCGAGGATCTCGGTCGGCAGGAAGCTCTGCCCCCCCATCCCACATGCCCATTCGCCGCGTACTACTTAGTTTTAATTTGTACAAAATAGTGCTTGACGTTTAAGTATCAATCTCGCCACAGAGGTCCTTGTGATGCGCGCGGACCAGGCGAGCGGGGCCTACCTTGGGGGCATCGGATCGATGCTCGAGGTTTCGGACGTCTGCCCGACGTGCGGCGAGGCCCACCCCGAGCGGCAGTACTCCATCCTCCACCGCGGCTCGGGTCGATGCCCTCGCGTGGAGGAGGGGGCGTACGCCGTTACCAGCCAGCCCCCAGTGGCGATCGACGCCCACCTCGTCCCCCAATTGGACGGCGAGGAGCCCGGCGAGATCCCGATCTCGATGGGCTCGCTTCCGTTTCCCCCGCGGGAACCGGAGGTCGAGCGCCGAGTCCGAACCCTGTCGCTTCCCTGGCTTTCCCCGCCCGACCTCGGAGGGGTGTTCTGATGCTGCGCACCGAGCGGAGCCGACTCCCGCTGGCCGCGAACCTGATCGATGCGCCGCACACCTCCGCCCGCGACCTCCTGATCGCGGTCGCGCCGCCGCCCCGCACGCACGCTTACGATCTTTCCGGGTGGCCCCTGTGGCTCATCCCGGCCTACCGCTCCGGAGGTCACCGACTGGCCTCCCGCTCGAAGGAGGACAGCCGGCGGAGATGAGGCAGGACCCTTAACTCACGATGATAAGGCCCCCGCGGAGTTCCCGGCTCCGCGGGGGTCGGACTTTTTTTTTTCGCGAGAATCGCGAGCTGCGCTCTCACCGCCGAATCTGAATTTTGAAGGGATCAGGAGCCGCGCCGCCTCCCACGGATCAGCAGGACAGAGCCGACGACCAGGGCCGCGGCGATCGCGGCGATCGGGGTCCAGAACCACCACGGCGTTGAGCCTGCCGGGGCCGAGGGGCCCGGCGGCGAGGTTCCGGGCGGAGAGGTGCCCGGCGGGGAAGTCCCGGACGGAGAGGAGACCGAGAGAGTGACCGTCCCATGCGTGTCGAGGCCGTCGGAATCGTTGACCCAGACCTGCACCTCGTAGGTGCCTGCGCTCGCGTAGGAATGATTGGCTTCGGGCAGCGTGCTCGAGCCTCCGTCCGCGAAGCGCCAGGCGTAGGAGAACGGCGCGGTCCCGCCGGTGACGTTCGCCCAGAGGGTGACGGAGGCCCCCACCGACAGGTTCTTTCCGCTCGCGGCGACCGAAACGCTCGGGTCCGGCACTACGGTCACCGAAGTCGACGCGGACGCCCTTGCATGAGCCGCATCGGTCAGGTTCAAGCGGACCGTGAAGACCCCTGAGGTCGAGTAGGTGTGCGAGGCGTTGGCGGTGCTCGCGCTCCCCCCATCGCCGAACGACCAGGAGTAGGAGTAAGGGGTCGCCCCGGGGGAGACGACATCGCTTCGGAATCCGATTGGGCTTCCGACGTCGCCGCTCGGCACCGACGATGCTGCGGAGACCGCCGGCCCGTGCGCCACCACGAACGGGAGCACCGTGGAGACCGCGCTCACGCCTACGGCGTCGGTGAGGTTGACCCTGACCTCGAACGTCCCGTTGTGGGTGAAGGCGTGGGCCACGGAGACCTCCGGTCCCGTCCCGTAGACGAACGCGCTCGAGCCGTCTCCGAAGTCGAAGGTCACGCCATAGGGCGAGGTTCCTCCCTCCACGTCTGCGCTGAACAGCACGCTCTCACCCGCTTCCGGCGAGGACTCGTTCGCTTCGAGTAGGACCGTAGGTGCGACCTCGTAGGCCCATGTCGCGCTGCCGGTCCCTTTGACTTCGGCTCCGACGGCGAGGGGCGTCGTCCCGGTCCCGTCGAGCGCCGTGTCGAACGCCTCGGCCGGTGGGGCGCTCGCCGGGCTCTGGTCGGTCCACGCGTCGCCCGAGAAGATCCAGGTGTCGTTCGCGATGACTCCGCCCTCGTCGCCTCCGAACAAGAACGTGCCCGAATCGGCCGGGCTGTAGACCATCGTAGCGTCGTACCGAGCCGCGGGCGGGCCGGACGGGGAGAGCGGGCTCCAGTCCCCCGCCGTGAACTCCCAGGTCTGGCCGAGGTCCTTCCCGAGGCTCGAATAGCCCCCGAACAGGACGAGGTACCCGTCGGCGGCATCGTAGGCCATCGCCCCGCAGCACATCTCGGGAGGAGCGGACGAGGGGCTGAGCTCCACCCACCCGGAACCGGACCGCCAGACCCACGTGTCGTTCGCGTAGTAGCCCGTGGTCGTGAACCCTCCGAAGAGGACCGAGCCGTTCTCTTGGGATTGAGGATCGAACGCGAGCGAAGCGTAGTAGCGCGGGCTCGGGCCGTAGCTCGAGACGTTCGTCCACTCCCCCGCGTGGAAGATCCAGGTGTCGCCGAGCAGGCCGTTGTATCCGTAGCCCCCAAAGAGCAGGATCGCGTGGGCGTTCGCGTCGTAGTCCATCGATCCGTCCGTGCGGGCCGGAGGTGCGTCCGAGGGGTTCGTCTCGTTCGTCCACTTCCCGTGAGCGAACACCCAGGTCGTGTTGCTGAAGTAGTAGCAGCCGGCGTCCCAGCAGCCGCCGAAGTAGACGGTCTCGCCGTCCGATGGGTCGTACGCCGCGGTCCCTCCCCACGGCGGGGAAGTCGCCGGAGCGGGATCGGTCACGTTGATCCAGCTCGGGTGAGAAGCGTCCATGGCCAACGACGGCGCCAGAGGTGTCTCCGGGAGCGCCGGCGTGATGGACCGGACCCCCGGGACGGGATGGGTCGCGCTCCCGGTCGACGGTGGCATGTGGACCGAGGAAAGAAGGGCGGCCAGCGCGACGGCGAAGGCCACGGTCGTTGCCCACCGCGCGGTCCGATTCCCTGCTGTGCGGATGCGGCGACGGGAACTAGTATGCATCGCGCCTCCCATCGCAGTGGCTTCCCGCGGACCGCAAGTCAAGGGCGCAGGCGGCCGGCGCGTGCCCTTCACCGAGAAGGCCGTCAGCCCCGACGACTCGAAGCCGATCTCGGAGCCTTCCCCGGGCCGTCCCGGCACGGCAAAGCCGCTGGCTCGCAAGAGTCCCCAGGACGCTCGCGGTCCACCCGGACCGCCCCGGCCGGACCTCGCTCGAAACCGAAGGTGCCGCTGAAACCCTGATCCAGGCCTCCGGGCACGATCGTTCCAGCTCTATACGGTCCCCCCTTCCCGGGACCATCAATCATGGTGAGAG
>JASHQN010000169.1 GCA_030039135.1 Thermoplasmata archaeon
CCCGGGAGCGACCGCTCGAGCTCAGCGAGGAACGCGATGCGGGCCTCCGTCGGCAGCTCGAGCGTGTGCCAGATGCGCTTCGCCTGCTCCTCGAGGGCCGCGACAAGGCGAGGATGGCGGTGGCCGAGGTTGAGCACGCAGATTCCCGCGACCCAGTCGACGTAGCGATTCCCGTCGACATCCTCGATCGTGGAGCCCTGAGCGGCCTTCGGGGCCATCGGGAAGTAGTGCGGGTAGCTGATCGCATCCGTCTCGAGTCGTCCCTGCTCGGCGAGCAGCTTCCGCGACCCCGGGCCAGGGGGCGGCGTGACGATCCGCGGGGCATCCGGATAGCTCAGCCACCCGGCTCGGTCGGTCATGGGGTACTCGCGGGGCGTGAACCGGCCCCGGCCATATGAAAGCTGGGGGCTCGCCGGGGAGAACGTGCGGCTCGGGACGGCCGGAACCGAGGGATGCGCCGTCGCAGCACGAAGGGACTTTGGACCCCCAAGCCTTGCCCGACGCGGCAGGCACGATGGGTCGCGTCGACGCTCACGTTCACTTGAGCCGCTGGTGGCCGGACCTCGAGCACACGGCCTACACTCCGAAGATCGACTACACCGTGAAGGGACTCCTCCACGAGATGAATGCCAACCGCGTCGACTTCGCCCTCGCGATCCAGGTCCGGGAGTCGCCGAACCCGGTCGAGGCGCTCGAGGAGAGCCGGTCGAGTTTCCGGGAGAGCGAGGGGCGGCTCCGCCCCGTCGTCACCGTCGATCCGACGGGCGGCGAAGAAGCCGTGAAGACGGCAATCGCGCTCTGGGAGGAGGAGAAGGACCTCGCCGGTATCAAGCTCTTCCCGGGCTACCTCTCCTTCTACCCGCACGACCCCCGACTGGATCCGCTCTACGAGTTCGCCCACCGCCGTGGTCTCCCCGTGCTGATCCACCAGGGCGACACCCTCGACCGGAAGGGCCGCATCAAGTTCGCTCGCCCGATCGAGGTGGACGAGGTCGCCGTGAAGTGGCCCGATGTCCGGTTCGTCCTCTGCCACTTCGGAAACCCCTGGATCGACGAGGCTGCGGAGCTCGTGTACAAGAACGAGAACGTCTACACCGACACATCGGGACTGCTGCCCCACCCGTCCGCTCCGCTCTTCCACCGTATCGTATCCCAGTGCCGCCAGCGCCTCGTCCACGCCATCGTCTCGATCGGGTCGGCCGAGCGGGTGCTCTACGGGTCCGATTGGCCGCTCGAACAGCTCGAGGTCGCGATCGGGCTCCTCGAAGGGGTCGACCTGCCGCACGACGCTGTCCAGGCCATCCTCGGGGGGAACGCTCGGCGCCTCTTCCATCTCCCGGACCGGCCCCCCTCGCCGGCGCACGAGCGAGCGCACGGGCAGGCCCCGGAGACTACGAAGAGTTCGAAGGGTGGCCGTGAATAGTCGTCCCGCTCCTCGGTAGTTCCCGAGGAGAACCGGTGGTGTCGCCCCGGGGCCGGTCCGATCCCCCCAAGGAGTCCGGAGGGATCGCGATCCTGCGCGAGGGCGAGGCGGCCGAGTTCCTCCGGCGCCGGATCGAGCGCCCGTCCCGGATCGGGTTCTACGGACTGTTGTTCTTCGGGGTGCTCACCGCGTTCTTCGGGCTTCTGACGGCTGGGATCGGAGGCTCGCTCGGGAGCATCGGCCGCTCCCCGCTCTCGGCCGGAATCATCGTCCTCGGAGGGGTCCTGATCCTGCTCGGCTGGGGGCAGCATCTCCTCTACCGTCGGGACCTCGCCCACTGGCCCGACCAGGCGATCCTCTGGGATCAGGGGATCGAGCTCGTCCTGCACAACGGCGAGGTCCGAGGGGTCTCGTGGACCGACCCCGACCTCGCGATCAACTTGGTCGCGCGGCGGGCCCCTCCCCCCGCCCGTCGCGAGTTTCTCCTCGTATGGATGACCGAGGGTCGGATCCCTTCGGCCGAGCTCTCCGAGGCGGGCTTCGATGAGGTGCAGCGCGCCGCCGTCGCGCACGGGGTCACGGTGATCCAGAATCGTCGGGGGCGGCGGCCGGACGCGACCCAGACGGTCGAGATCCGCCAGAGCCCGGCGCGTCGGCTGGCCGCCGCCTCCGACCGGCCGCGCTCCGAGAGGAAAAAGAAGTCGACCCCGACCGGGCAGTCATAACCCGGACCGCGTTCGACTACAGTGCCTCCGAAGAGGGGGCGCGGAGCCGAGGTGGACGGAGAGGAGATCCAGCGGATCGTACGCGAGACCAACTACCTTACCTGGCGTCGCCAGGCCGGGTGGAACCCGCTCGTGGTCACCCGGGCCGAGGGCTCGAAGTTCTGGGACGCGGCTGGCAAGGAGTACCTCGACTTCTCCTCGCAGCTGATCGCGACGAACCTCGGCCACGCGAACCCGGCGGTCGTCGCGGCGATCGCTGAACAGGCACGGACGCTCCCGTACGCGGTACCGGGGTTCGCGACCGAACCGCGGGCCCGCCTGAGCGCGGCGCTCCTCGAGATCCTGCCGAAGGGGCTCGAGCGGTTCTTCTTCAGCACCTCGGGGACCGAGGCGAACGAGGCGGCCCTGAAGATCGCGCGGGTTGCGACCGGACGCTCAAAGATCGTCGCGCGATACCGCTCGTACCACGGGTCCACCGCGGCGTCGATCTCGGTCACGGGAGAGCTCCGCCGCCGGCCGATCGAGCACTTGGAGCGCGTCCCCGGGACCGTCTTTGCGCCGGACTGCTACTGCTACCGCTGCCCGTTCGGCCTCACGTACCCGGACTGCGG
>JASHQN010000170.1 GCA_030039135.1 Thermoplasmata archaeon
GAACCTCTTGGTCGAGACCCGCTGCTTCTTCTTCAACCAGAGCTACTTCTGGCGCGCGAGCCTCGGGTTCTGTCTCAAGGCCGACGGGGACCGGTGCCATGTCGTGCCGCAGAAGGAGCGATGCTATGCCACGTTCTCGGGCGACCTCGCCCCGGCGCTGATGGCGCACGACGCCGAGGTCGAGATCGCGGGACCGAGCGGCCGTCGGCGGAGCGCGATCGGGGCGCTCTACGACCTCGACGGCGACGGGATCCGTCGCACCCACCTCGCGCCCGGCGAGATCGTCGTGGCCGTGCACTTCCCGGCCGGCGCCGCAGGCGAGAAGGGACGGTACAAGAAGCTCCGCGTACGGCCGTCGTACGACTTCCCCGAGCTCGGCGTCGCGGTCGCGGGTCGGTGGGACGAGGATCGGGTCGACCGACTGCGGCTGGCCGTCGGGGGCGTCGAACCCTACCCGGTCCGGTTCGACGAGCTGACCCAGCCCCTCGTGGGCGACCGGCTCACCGACGCGCGCGTGCGCGAGCTCGGCGACGCGGTGGCCCGGCGGCTTCGGCCGGTCCACAACACGTTCCTCCAGGCCGACTACCGCCGCCGGATGATCCCGGTGTACGTGCGCCGCGCGATCCAGGAGGCGCGAGCGGGGGCCGCTACGTGACCGACGCGATCGAGTTCGCCCTGCTCCCGATCGCATCGCTCCGGCCGCACGAGGAGGTCGTGCGCGAGAAGGTCCGGTCGCTCGCCCAGGAAATCCGCGCGCACGGCGAGTTCGTCGATCCGATCTGGGTGGCACGTGAGCCCTGGGTGATCTTGAACGGGCACCATCGCGTCGCCGCGCTCCGTTCCCTCGGTGCCGAGCGGGTGCCGGCCTGGCTCGTCGACTACATGAGCGACCACATCCGGATCGGCCGATGGACCCCGGGGCCGCCGATCTCCAAGGCCGAGGTGCTCCGCCGCGCCCGGGAGGGCCGGCTCTTTCCGCCCCGCACCACGCGCCACTCCTTCGAGTTCGATCTTCCGCACCGACCGACCCCGCTTGCCGAGCTCGGTGGGGCCCTCGCGCCGAAGCCGTCCCGCCCTCACCGCTCGCGGGAGGGCTCGGCGGCCCGATCGGTACGCGCCGGCTCGTCGCCGCCGGGGTAGGGGAGCGGGAGTTCTCCGGCCGCGAAGCGCCGGACGGTCGCCACGAGCAGGCCGATCTCCACCGGTCGCAGCCGCTCCCGTAAGGTGTCGGGGGTGTCCCCGGGCAGGACCGGGAGTCGAGCCTGCGCGATGGACGGACCTTGGTCGACCTCGCGGGTGACGAGGTGGACCGTCGCCCCCGACTCCCGCTCGCCCGCGGCGATCACCGCCTCGTGGACCCGACGACCGTACATCCCGCGGCCGCCGAACCGCGGCAGGAGCGCCGGGTGGGTGTTCACTGCCCGCCCTTGCCAGCGCTCGACCCAGCTCGGGGGAAAGATCGGGAGGAAGCCAGCGAGGACCACCAGCTCTACCCCGTGGCGGGCAAGCGCCTCCGTGACTCGGGGAGCCCACTCGTCGGGCAGCTGCCCACGGACCAGGACGATCTCGGTCGGGATCCCATGGGACCGGGCCCGATCGATCACCGGAGCGCCGGCCCGGTCGGAGATCAGGACCACCACGTGGAACCGATCGGGCTCGGCCTCGGCGGCGCGCGCGAGCCCCTCGAGCGTCGTGCCCTGGCCGGAAGCGAGCACACCGACCGCGAGGGGACGGCCCATCCGCCCGGACTACGAGCGCCGCCTAGAATAGGGTGGCGGACGTGAAACGGAACGAACGGGTGAGGACCGCCGGACAGGTCGCCGCGATCCCCCCGCGCTCCGACGCGTGCCGGGAGCGGGTTCGTCCGAGCAGCTCGATCCCCTTCAGCGCGGCGAGGATGCTCTCGGTGAAGCGCAGGTTGCGTGCCGGGCCGGCGATCTCCCCTCGCTCGATGCGGTACGTTCCGTCCCGCGTCATGCCGGTCAGGATCGCTCGGCCCGGATCGACGGTGCGGACGTAGTGGAACCGCGTCACGAGGAGCCCTCGCTTCGTCGAACGGACGAGCTCCTGCTCGCTCGCGTCGCCGGGAGCGAGGAGCAGATGGGTGGGGATCGGTCCGACCTCGCCGACGGGGGACTCCGGTGGGAGAGCGTGGCCCGAGGGCCGCCGTCCGAGTCGGGGTCCGAGGATCGAATCCGTCGCGGGGAGCCCCGCGATGCCCCGGTCGATGAGCGGCGTCGCGCGCGTCGCCACGCCCTCATAGTCGATCGCGCACGGAAGACCCTCGCGGGACCGGGGATCGTCGACGAGCCGGACCGCCGACGGGGCGATGCGGCGACCGCGCTGCCGGCGCAAGCAGCTGTATCCTTGGTCTTCGGCGAGGCCCCCAAATCCGAGCACGGAGAGGAACTGCAGGAGCTCGGAGACCGCGGGCCCTCGAAGCACGACGCGGTACGCCCCCGGCCGGACGGCCACGGGCGCCGATCGGGCCATCCGTTCCGCGGCCTCGCGCCCGAGCCCGTCCGCGTCGATGCGCGCGGCATCCCAGTGCGCGGCCTCGGCCCAGCCCGATACCGGCGGTTCCTTCTCGGGCCGGTCGACGAGCACGCTCGCCTGGGCGACCGAGCTCGCGGTCGAGCGGTCGAGCCCCTCCGAGTTGACGACCCGCCAGGACTCAGTGCCGACGTTCACGGCACCGGCGATCCGCGCCCCCGGCGCGGCGGCCGCCGCGGCCGCGAGGATCCGCTCGGCGATCCGGGTAGCCCCCTCGGGGCCGAGCGCGGACGTCGCGCGGGAGAACGCGACCTTCGCCGGTCGCGGCGCGGAGTCGGTCGGGAAGCCCCGGAACTTCGCTTCTCTCGGCGCGACGCGCGCGAGGGCGCGCGAGGTGGCTGCGACCGCCGCAACGCCCTCCGGGGTCAGGTCCGCCGTGGTCGCCGTGGCGATCCGTTGGTCCTCCGCCGTGCGGAACGAAACGCGCAGCGCGCTCTCGAAGTGGGGCTGGGTGATCCGCCCGTTCGCGAAACGGATCGTCGTCCATACCTCTCGCACGACGCGCGCATCGGCGCTGACGCCCACGGGCAGGTTCCGGACCGCCGCCGCGACCCGGTCGCCCGGCCCCGACGAGCTCGGCACGCCCTCAGCCTCCCCGGACCGCGACGCGCCGGAACCGGGCGACCGGCGCCCCGTGGCTCACCCGGGCGCTCTGCCCCGGCTGGCCCTTCCCGCAGTTGGGGAGTCCCCATAGATGCCAGGTCGATCGATCGCCCACGGCGTCCATCGAGCTCCAGAACTCCGGCGTCATCCCCGAGTAGATCGGATTGCGGATCTGCTCGCCGAGCTCCCCCCGGACGATCCGGCGCCCGGTCTCGGTCCCGAACTGGAAGTTGAGCCGTTTGTCGTCGATCGACCAGGAGCGGTTCGTGTCGAGGTAGACGCCCTCGTCGATCCCTTCGAGGACCTCCTCGAACGATAGGTCCCCCGGCGCGAGGTCGACGTTGGTCATCCGGATGAGCGGGGCCCGATCGGGTCCGTCGGCCCGAGCTGTACCGCCCGAGTGGCTCAGACCGAGCCGCGCCCCGGTCTCCCGCGAGGAGAGGACTCCGACGAGCGTCCCCGCCTCGACGATCGGAGTCCGCTGCGCCGGAACTCCCTCGTCGTCCCAGCCGAACGTGCCGAGCCCGCCCGGCTCGGTCGCGTCGGCGGCGACGTTCATCAGCGCCGAACCGTAGGGGAGCGTGCCGATCCGGTCGGCGGGCACCCAGCTCGTCCCGGCGTAGGCGGCCTCGCTGCCGAAGATGCGGTCGAGCTCGACCGCGTGCCCGACGCTCTCGTGGACCTGCAGGGCGAGCTGCGAGGAGCCGAGAACCAGGGTCGTCGGACCGCTCGGGCAGGCCGGGGCGTCGAGCAGGGCGACCGCCTCCCGCCCGATCTCCTCCGCATGGGCGTCGAGCCCGAGGCCGCGTACGAACTCGAACCCCGCCTGGCGGTAGTCGCCGCCGAACGACGACGGGGCGCTGCGCCGCTGCACGGTGGCGCCGCGAACCGCGGTCGCCGAGATGCCGGCACCGACGTGCACGATCCGGGACCGGTAGCCGTACCCGTCGGAGGAGCGGAACCACTTCCTCTCGTCCCAGGCCTGGAACGACGCAAGGCCGCTCTTCACCTCCCGGCCCACGTGCAGCCGCCGCTCCGCCTCGAGCAGCATCCCCACGATCTCCTCGCGACCGATCTCGAACGGATCCTCCCGCAGAGGCGTCTCGTACCGCCCGTTGAGAGGACCGGGGTCGTCCGTGAGCCGGAGCGGCTCGGGCGCCCGACGACCCGCGGCCTTCGCGAGACGCACCGCCGTCCGGGCGGTGGTGCGGACCCCGGCCGGCGTGAGAAGGGTCGTCCCCGCGAAGCCCCACGCCTTCTCCGTGCGGACCCGGACGCCGACTCCGGCGGCAACGGAGGACGTGAGGGCGCTCGCGCTCCCGTCGCGGACCGCGAGATGCAGGTAGCGTTGCGGGGAGATCAGCCGAACGTCGGCGTAGGCGATCCCGTTTGCCTCAGCCGCGCCGAGAGCGACGTCGACCAGCTCCTCGGACACTCGAATCGATTCCGGCACGCGGGACCGTTAGATAAGCTTCGAGCGCCGGCCTCCTGGCCGTCTGGGTCGCGAGCGGCATCTCCCGGCCGAGACCTTGGGCGCTCGCTACGCGGAGGAGCAGGTCGGCCAGGAGCACCTCCTCCCAGGGTGCGCCGGTGTTGAGAACGATGCGGGTGACCCGGCGGTCCTTTAGCGAGCCATCGGAGAGGCCCGCGACGAGCGGACGGAGCTTAGCGCGCCGGGCACTGTCGTCGAAGAGCGTCCCCGGGCCTCCGGCTTGGAGGACGCTATCCGTGAAGACGTACGGGGCCGCCTCGAGGACCTTCCGGTCGATCTCGGGCCGTCGGTAGGCGCTGATGCTCAACAGGAGCCGCGGCGCGCCGAGCATCTCCGCTGTCACCACGGGCTCGTCCGAGGACGTGAGACACGCGACCGCCGGTGCCCCGGCGACCACCGAGGCCGCGCTGGGGGCGAGCTCGACCTCGACGCCGAGCGAGCGCGAGGCCCACCGGCGAAACGTCTCCGCGCGGCCCCGATGCGGGCCAAAGGCGAGCACGCGGTCCGGGCGCCTCTTAGCGGTGAGGCAGGCGAGGGTGCTCCGGGCCTGCGTGCCGGTCCCCAGCAGTCCGATCTCGCCGAGCTCGGGTTCGGCGAGGAGAAGTGCGGCGGCCGCCGAAGCTCCCGTCCGCAGGACGCCGACGAGGCTCCCGAGCAGCACGCCACGGAGCTCCATCGAAGAGAAATCGTAGAGGGCCACCACCTGCTCGCCCCGATCCTCCCCGGTGCCACGGTAGAGGTACGCGCGAAACCCGAGGCAGCCTTCCCGGGGAATCGCCGCGCCAAGGAACGCGAGGACCACCCCTCGCGCATCGCTTCGGCTCCGCGGGAACGTGACCACACCTCCCTCTGCATCGGCGCGGTATCCCGCGGCCATCCGGTCGACGACCGCACGGAGGTCGATCGCGCCGGCAAGGTCGGCATCACGGACGACGCGGGCCACGACCGCTCCGCACGGCCGTATCGTCCCGACCGCTTCAGCCTAGCGAGGAACAAGGTTCACGAATGCCTTGGCCCGACTGTTGGGTCCCCCGGGTTCATCCGGCGCCGGGGGTCGATCGACCCCGCGCATCGCGGGTCGACGGCCGCGGTGCGACGCGGTCGAGAGATGCGCGATTACAGCATCACGCGCAGGTTGAGCTTCTCGGTCAATTCCTTGTAGCGGTTGCGGATCGTGACCTCGGTCACGCCCGCGACCTCGGCGACCTCGCGTTGCGTGCGGCGCTCGCCGCACTGGACGCTCGCGATGTAGATCGCCGCGGCGGCGACCCCGGTCGGGCCCCGTCCGCTCGTGAGCTCGCGCTCCGTCGCGTCCTTCAGGATCTCGTTCGCCCGCGTCTGGATCTCGCCCTTGAGCTTGAGCTCCGAGCAGAACCGTTGGATGTAGTCCTGCGGTCGGGTGGGCATGAGCTTGAGGTGGAGCTCGCGGGTCATGAACCGGTACGTCCGTCCGATCTCCTTGCGTCCGATCCGGGACTTCGAGGCGATCTCGTCGAGCGTGCGCGGCACGTTGCACTGCCGGCAGCTCCCGTAGAGGGACGCCGCGACGACCCCCTCGATCGACCGTCCTCGGATGAGATTGCGATTGACCGCCTTGCGGTAGATCATCGCCGCCGTCTCCCGCACGTTCCGCGGGAGGGCCATGCCCGAGGCGATCCGGTCGAGCTCGGCGAGCGCGAAGGCGAGATTGCGCTCGGTCGCGTTGGAGACCCGGATGCGGCGCTGCCACTTCCGCAGCCGGTAGAGTTGCGCGCGGTTGCGGGTGGGGATCGATTTACCGTACGGGTCCCGGTTCTTCCAGCCAATCTCGGTCGACAGCCCCTTGTCGTGGATCGTGAGCGTGGTGGGCGCGCCGGTGCGCGCGCGCTTTTCGCCCTGCTCGGCGTCGAACGCGCGCCAGTCCGGTCCCTGGTCGATCATCGACTCCTCGAGCACGAGCCCGCACTCGTCGCAGACGAGTTCCCCGCGCTCGTAGTCTCGGGTGAGGTGGGTGGATCCGCAGCTCGTGCACCGGGTGGCGACCGCGATGTCCTCGGCCCGCGGAGCCCCCTTCGCTCCGTTCGCCGGGACCTCGTCCTCCGCCACGAAAACGTCCTCACTCGC
>JASHQN010000171.1 GCA_030039135.1 Thermoplasmata archaeon
GGAGGTGCCCACGCTCGCAGGCCCTCGAGGTCGACGAGGCGCAAGGCCGGGTGGTCCCGGACGCTGGGGTCCACGTTCCGCGGGAGGCCGAGGTCGATGACGAGGATCGGCCGCGCTCGGGAAGTGAGCGAGCCCCGCCCGAGGATCCTCCCGCCGCTCTTCATGGCCGCGACGATCGCATCCGAACGGTCGACCTCCTCGGCGAGGTCGTTCCACGGCGCGGCCCGAGCGTGGGTCGCGCGCAGGAACTCCGGTTCGGGCGGACGCGTCCGGTAGAGCAGGGTGACGTGGGCATGGTCCGCGAGGAGCTCGGCGACGGCCCTACCGACCGCCCCCGTTCCGAGGACGAGGACCGCCGGCGGGACGGACCCGATCCCTTCGAGCAGCCGGGCGACCGCGAGCGCGGCGATCGATCGGTCGGCGGGTACGTGAAGCGCGGCGGCTTCCGCAGCTCGGACGGACCGCGTCAGGAGCGGACGTAGCACCGGCCGCGGGCTCCGGCTGAGCACGGTGCGGGCGGCGAGGCGCACCTGGTCACGGGCCTCCCGCTCCCCGACCGCGGTCGACTCAAGACCCGCGGCAACACGGAAGAGGTGGAGAGCCGCCGGGCCGTCGAGGCGGGCTCGCCATCGCCCGTCTCCTTCGGTCCCCGACGTGAGCACGTCCTCGACCTCCTCCGGGGAATCGGTCCAGCCGTAGAGCTCGACCCGATGACACGTTCGCAATACCGCGAGCTCGCGGATTGCCTTCGTCTGGGCGAACCGCTCCCGGATCCGCTCGAGCGCGAGCTCCCGGGCGACGACCTCGAGGGCGTCCAACGACGTCGTCGCGAGCGAGCACTCCAGCGCAACCAGGCGGTGGATCGGGGGAAGGGTGCGGTTCGCCCCCACGGCGGAGGTCGATCGGCCGGACTCGAGGTCCGCGAGCCTCGATCGCCAGTCCGCGGCGCCTTCGGGAGAGGACATCGACCAGGGTCCGAAGACCGTTACCCGGGTTTAATCGGGTGGGTACGAACATGCGACCGAAAGAGCGGGATTCCCCGGGCGGGGGGAACGGGCGGCGTCGCCGCCCCGTCCTATCGGCCCGGTCCTCCGGGACACTGGGCAGCCTCAGGAGCGCTTGAGCGCCTGGACGAGCTTTCCGACCGCCTGCTGGGCGTCCCCGTAGAGCATCCGGCAGTTGTCCTTGTAGAACAGCTCGTTCTCGATGCCGGCGAACCCCTTGCCCTGCCCGCGCTTGATGACGATCACGTTCTTCGCCCGGTCGACGTCCAGGATCGGCATTCCTTGAAGGGGGCTCCCCACCCGGCGCGCCGCAGGGTTCACGACATCGTTCGCCCCGATCACGAGGACGACGTCCGCGTTCGGGAACTCATTGTTGATCTCGTCTCGGTCGAACAGCTTGTCGTAGGAGATCCCGGCCTCGGCGAGAAGGACGTTCATGTGCCCGGGCATCCGCCCGGCGACCGGGTGGATCGCGAACTTCACCGGTACGCCCTTCGCCTCGAGCAGGTCGGCGAGCTCCTTCACCTTCTGCTGCGCCTGGGCGACCGCCATCCCGTACCCGGGCACGATGATGACCTCGTTCGCGTAGCTCATCATCACGGCGACGTCCTCGGCATCGATCGGCTTCATCTGGCCCGCGACCGCGACGCCGGTCTCCTCGGTCGCGCCGAACGCACCGAACAGGACGTTCCCGATCGATCGGTTCATCGCCCGGGCCATGAGGACCGTCAGCAGCGAACCGGCGGCCCCGACGAGCGTGCCGGCGATCACCATCGCGTAGCCGGCGTCGCCGAGGGGTCCGCTCACGAGGGCAAAGCCGTCGAGCGCGACCGCGATCCCCGTGAGCGCGTTGAACAGGCTGATGACGACCGGCATGTCGGCGCCGCCGATCGGCAACGTGAGAAGAATCCCGTAGAGCAGCAGGAGGACGAAGAACGGCAAGAGGAAGATCGCGGTCGTCGACGCGACCGCGTAGACCCCGAACCCTACCCCGACGACGAGCACCGCGAGGTTCACCGGCTGACGCGCGGGCAGGACGATCGGTCGGGAGGGCATCCAGCCCTGCAGCTTGAGGAACGCGATCACGCTCCCGGCGATCGACGTCGACCCGATGACCGCCCCGGCGACGCTGAGCCCGGTGGTCGCGCCGCTCGTGAGGGAGGCAAGGAGCTCGACCGCGGCGATCGCGCCCGCCGCGCCGCCTCCCATCCCGTTGAAGACCGCGACCATCTGGGGCATCGCGGTCATCTTGACGACCCGCGCCCAGTAGAAGCCGGCACCGCCCCCGACGATCACGCCGATCGCGATCAGGGCGAAGTTCGAGAGACCCGAGATGAAGAACGTGACGACGACCGCGACGAGCATCGCGACGCCGGCGTAGACGATCCCTCGCCGGGCGGTCTCGGGCGAGCTCATCGCCTTGAGCCCGAGGATGAACACGATGACGGCGATCACGTAGACCGCGTTGACCGCGTCCGAGACCACCGCGATCATGAGCCCCCTCCCCGGCGCTTCGAGCGATCGAACATCGCGAGGATCCGCACGGTGACGACGTAGCCGCCCGTGACGTTCATCGCCCCCATGACGACGGCAACGAGCCCGATCCCTTTCTCGAGGGGCGTCGTGGCGAACCCGAGGGCGACGATCGATCCGACGAGAACGATCCCGTGGATGAAGTTCGAGCCGCTCATCAGCGGCGTGTGCAGGAGCACCGGGACGCGGCTGATGACCTCGTAGCCGGTGAACGCGGCGAGGATCGCGATGAACAGCGCGGTCCAGAGGTCGGCGGCCAACTACTTTGCCCCCGCGAGGAGGTCGGCGGTTGGTCGGTGGACGACGTTCCCTCCCGTCAAGAGGAGGCTGCCCGCGAGGATCTCGTCCGAGAAGCTCGAGACGAGGGCACCCGACGGATCGAGCAAGAGGCCGAGGAACGCCTCGAGGTTCCTCGCATACATCTGACTCGCATGGTAGGGGAGCTGGCTCGGCAGGTTGAGCGGTCCGGCGATGCGGACGCCGCCAACGTCGACCGTGTCCCCGGGCTTCGTGAGCTCGCAGTTCCCGCCGGATTCGGCCGCGAGGTCGACGACGACGGCCCCGGGCCGCATCCGATCGACCATCTCCTTCCGCACGAGGATCGGCGCGCGGCGGCCCGGGATCGCGGCCGTCGTGATCACGATGTCCGCGTCGCCGATCGCCCGCGCGAGCATGGCTTGCTCCTGCTGCTTTTCTTCGTCGGTGAGCTCCCGCGCGTACCCTCCCGCGGCCTCCGCGTTGATCTGGAGCTCGAGGAACTTCGCGCCGAGACTGCGGACCTGCTCGCCGGCGGCGCGGCGGACGTCGTACGCCTCCACGATCGCTCCGAGGCGCTTCGCGGTCGCGATCGCCATGAGGCCCGCGACCCCCGCACCGAGGATCAGCACCTTCGCGGGACGGATCGTTCCGGCGGCGGTGGTGAGCATCGGCAGGAACTTCGGACAGAGGTCCGCACCGATGAGCGCCGCGCGGTAGCCGGCGACGGTGGCCTGGGAGGAGAGGACGTCCATGCTCTGCGCTCGCGTGATCCGCGGCAGGAGCTCGAGGGCGAACGCCGTCAGTTGCGCGTCGCGCATCCGGGCGACGCGGTCTACGTTGCGGCTCGCGTTCACGACGGCCACGAGGATCGTACCCGGCGCCATCCACCCGATCTCCTCGAGGGTCGGTGGTTGCAGCTTGAGGACGATCTGCGCCCCGGCGAAGACCGCCTGGCGGTCGGTCTCCGTCCGCGCTCCGGCGGCCGTGAACGCATCGTCGGGGTAGCCGGCCCGCGCCCCCGCGCCGGCCTCGACCGTGACGACCGTTCCCCGTTTCGTTAGCCGCTGGACGACCTCGGGAACGAGCGCGACGCGGGTCTCCCCCGGCGCCACCTCGTTCGGCACCGCGATCCGCACCGGCATGCTGACCGGCCTCGGTCGAAGCTAGTGAGGTTATACGGTTGATGTTCGGCGGAGCGGTGCGGGAGCGCCGAGCTCGCACGGCGAACGCTCATCTCTCCCGTCTCGGTCGGGGGCCCGGGATGCCGCCGGGACGAGCCGCGAGGGCCGGCGCGGAGTGGCGGGACCGGATCATCCGGGGCGATGCCCGCGAGGTGCTCGACTCGCTGCCCGCCGAGAGCATCCACCTCGCGGTGACGTCACCGCCGTACAACCTCGGGATGCCGTACCGCAACTACGACGACGACCGGGCGCCCGACGAGTACCTCGCGTGGCTCCGCGGCGTCTGGCAGGCGCTCCTCCGTGTCCTGGTACCGGGGGGCCGATTCGTGCTCAACGTCGCGCCGACCTCGATCAAGAACTTCCGGCCGATCCACCACGACCTCGCCCGGGACCTCCGGGAGCTCGGCTACATCATGCGAGCGGAGATCATCTGGTACAAGCAGACGATGGGCCGGCGGACGGCCTGGGGGTCGTGGCGGAGCCCCTCGAACCCCCACATCGTGCCGTCGTGGGAGTACGTGCTCGTGTTCTCGAAGGGGCAGTGGCAGCTCCCCGGTGATCGGGCCGCGATCGACATCGGCGCGCGGGAGTTCGAACGGTTCTCCGACGGGTTCTGGAAGATCCCGCCCGAGCGCCGTCGCAACGGCCACCCCGCTCCCTTCCCGGAGGAGCTCATCGAGCGGCTGCTGAAGTTCTACAGCTACCGGGGGAACGTAGTGCTCGACATGTTCGGCGGGACGGGCACCGTCGCCGCGGTCGCCCGGCGGCTCGGACGGCACTACGTGCACATCGACACCTCGCTCGAGTACTGCGCCCTCGCCGCAGAACGGGTACGCCGTGCGGCACCGCCCGCGGGCGTCCGGATCCCAGCTCCTCCGCGCGGCCGGTCGTTCGAACTCCCCCGGCCGCCCCTCCCCTCGTCCGACGGTGGGCCGGATCCTCGGGGCCCGAGCGGCGCCGCGACGACGGCTTCCTGAGGTGCGCGATCGGGCCGGCTCACGACAGTACCGAGGCGCCGGTGACGGGAGAGGCCGTCCCCCGACGCCGCTGGACCCGCCGGGCGAGACCGGGCAGCACGAGGTAGGCGGCGCCGTATCCCGCGGCGCCGTAGACATCGAGCGTCCAACGTCGCTCCTCGGGGTGTCGCCCGAGGAACCGCAGGTACTCGGCGAGCCCACCGGCGACCTCCCGGCGGCCCGCGTTACCGGCGACCCGCTCGGCGAGCACGCCCCCACGGTGGAGCCGGTCGAAGTGATCGGCCTGACGCCGAAGGTACGCCGCGAGGTCCTTCTTTCCGAACTCGAGGGCCTGCTCGCTCAGCCGTCGGTGCGAGCCGGCGCTCCACGCCAGCCAGTCGACGCGGCGCGTGGTGTTGCTCGGGTGCACCCGGTGTCGCGTCAGCCGTCGGTCGTCGAGGTACATCCCGCACGGCGCGACGACGGCGGCGAAAAGGAGGGCAAGGTCCGGTAGGCGACTCTCCGCGAAGCAATCCCCTCGAGGGCCGTCGAGGAGGTCCCGCCGGAACGCCATCGAGCTCAGGTTGAAGCCGGCTCGCGTGCGGAGGAACAACAGATCCACGAGAGCGGTCTTGCCCTCGGGCGCGATGACGATCGGTCCGCTCGCGTCGAAGTACGGATCGACCCCCTTCGGTCGCCACTCGCTCCGGGGCACGAGGGTGCCGTGCGCATCGATGATCTCGACGCGATTGCGGTAAAATCCGACGTCAGGGCGCGAGCGGAAGACCTCGGCGACGTGGGCGAGCCGATCCGGAAGGAAGAGGTCGTCGTCGTCCAGCACCGTGACGACCGGGGCGTGGGTCGATCGGATCGCTCCCAGGAGCCAGGGGCCGAGCGCCGGTTCGTCGTCGAACCGCACCCGCGCGCCCGCAGCCTCGAGGTCGCGGTCGATCGCCTCGTCGCGGAAGTTCTTGACGACGACGAGCTCGATGCGGTCCCGGGGGAACGTCTGGCCCCGGACCGATCGGACGGCGTCCATGAGGTACGTCGGCCGGGAATAGGCCCCGACGACGACCGAGATCTCGGGCCCGTCGCCCACGGATCCCTCACCCCCCGGTCGCTCGCGGGACGCCTCGGGCCGGCAGCGCGAGCTCGGGGCGGGGTCCGCCCGGCGGAAGGAGGCGTCGCTCGAGCTCGGCCACGGCGAAGCGGAGCAGCGGCTCGAGGTTGACGGTGTCGGCCCGGTTGTACGCGACCAGTCGCTCGAGCGCCGCGGCGTTCCCCCGCCGGTACTCCTGCCAGAGGCGCACCGCGTCGAGCCCATGGATCCCTTCGACCCCGCGGCGGTCGCCGATCCCGAGGCGCTCTTCGATCCGCTTGAGGCCTCCGGCGAGGCCGAGCCGATAGAAGACGAAGCGAAGGTCGATGTGCACGGGCGGCGGGACGAACTGCGGGAAGCACGCCTCGAGGAACGGGACGTCGAACCGCCGCCCGTTGAACGTCGCGAGCACCGGGAACCGGGCGACGTACGCCGGCAGCTCTTCGAGGTCCTCTCCCGCGATGAACGTGCGGGTCGCCCCGGCGCCATGGACAGCGACCACCGTGACGATGCCCGAGTACGGCGAGAGGCCGGTGGTCTCGATATCGAGGAACGCGGTGCGCTCCCGGAACGTCGGATAGAGCCTCCAGTGCTCGGAGTCGGGGAGGCGGCGGCCGAACCAGGCCGCGTTGCCGTCCGTCAGCTCGGTCTCGCTGCGGGCGAGCTCCGCGCGCAGCCGTCGGAGCGCGGACGGCGCCACGCCGAGGCCGTCCATCCTCCCGGCGAGCTCGGACCAGTCGCGGATCCCGCTCGCCCAGAGCTGGGCCTCCCCGGTCGGGCCGATGCCGGGGAGGTGGAGGAACGTCGCGCGGAGCACGGCCCGAGCGACGGGGCGCGGGACTTTATCGTTCGCGGAGACCGTCGCGGCCGGGGCCGGGGCGCGGGTCGGCCGAATCGATCGGCAGGGGCCCAAGCGGGGCGACGAGCGCCTTCACCGCGTTCCAGAACCGGGGCACCTCGGCTCGCGGGAGGCGACGGTCGTAGTACGGGGCCCGGCACTCCGCTTCCAGGATCCCGGGATCGTCGGCGTCCCAGATCAGACGGACGACCCAGCCTTCGTGCTCTTCCTCGTAGGAGAACACACGCTTCCTCGGGTCCGTCGGGACCGGATTGGGCGCGAGCAGGTCGAGCGGAGGATCGGGGGGCGGGGCGATGCCGGGGGTCAGCATCACCGGCGCAGGGCGATCGGGCAGCCGCAGGCGGATCCATCCGACGACCGGCCAGTGACTGCGCGACACGCCGAGACTCGGCACATCGCTCCCACGCCCGGCGCAGCGTAAGAGCCTAGCCGGACCCTTCCGCACCGCGTTGGGCTCCCGCGAGGGGGTGCCCGGCGGCGCCGAGGCCCGGCGCGGACGCTCTCGACTGGAAAAAACCACACGCGTTCTGTGTAACTGCCAAGCATAACCAGGTAACGTAGCTGCGGACGTTAGTGGCCGCGGGCTGAACGGATCGCCCGAAGGCTTTCCGCGTACACCCCGGCTCTATCGAACTCGTCTTCTACGAATGTCCTTGAAGGTCTCTCTTTTTCGAGGGGGTTTCGGGCTTAGATGCTTTCAGCCCTTATCCCGTAGCGCGTGGCTGCTCAGCGATGCCTTGCCAGACAACTGATGGACTAGAGGCGCCGATTCCCCGTTCCTCTCGTACTATGGGAACCTTCTCGTCAGAGACCCGTGCACTTCCGCCAAAAAGTAACACACCTGTCTCGCGACGGTGTGAACCCAGCTCACGATCCCTTTTAATGGGCGAACAACCCCACCCTTGGTAGCTGCTGCACCACCAGGATAGGCAGAACCGACATCGAAGTAGCAAGCCTCCAGGTCGATAGGGACTCTTGCTGGAGACAACTCAGTTATCCCCGGGGTAACTTTTCTCTTATCACTGGCCCCTACAGGGAGGGCACAGTGGTTCGCTA
>JASHQN010000172.1 GCA_030039135.1 Thermoplasmata archaeon
GCCGCCAGGCGGAACAAGACCGTGGACGCGGAACGATGGTACGCGATCAAGAGGCCGATGCCGACCGAGGACCAGCCGAAGATGAGGAGGTAGAGCAGTTCGACGACCGGTGCCGTCACGGGATCCGCCCTCGAGATCACTCCATACCGAGGCGACGCCGCAGTGCCCGCTCTTCGGAAGGGTTGAGCTTCGCGATCTCCTCGTTCAAATGGACGACACCGACGGGGCCGAACATGGCCACGACCCCCTTAAGGAGGTTGATGAGGTACTTTCGCTCGACCTCGGCGGGCCGGTACACGTACCGCTCCCCGCCTCGGCAGGTCTCGCGTCGCCGCCGCACGAGACCTTTGTCGTGCAATCTCGAAAGGATCGTTGCCACGGTGGTGTACGCGACGCGGGTTCCCTGTTTCTCGAGCTGAGATCGGACGTCGCGGGCCGGCGCCTCCCCGAGGCGGCGCAGCGACAGCAGCACCTCCGATTCGAGCGAACCGAGCATCCGACGCGACCGGGGCGAAGGAGCCGCGAGGTCGGCTTAAGAACGCCGGCGGAGGGGAACGAACGAGTACGAACCGGCCCAACCTGACCGGCCTTCGCGCGGCCCGGGCCGAACCGCTTATGGTGCGACCCGTATCGTGGACCGTGTGTCCGACCTGGAGAAGGGCCCCCAGTCGGTGCTCGACCTGATCGGCAACACCCCGCTCGTTCCGCTCCACCGCGTCGCGCACGGCCTGCCGTACCGCGTTCTCGCCAAGCTAGAATTCCTCAATCCGGGCGGGTCGGTGAAGGACCGGATCGGGCCTGCGATGATCGAGAAGGCCGAGCGCGAGGGATGGCTCAAGCCGGGGGGCACGATCGTGGAGGCGACCAGCGGCAACACGGGCGTCGGCCTCGCCCTCGTGGCCGCGGTCCGGGGCTACCGGGTGGTCTTCGTCCTACCGGACAAGATGAGCTCGGAGAAGATCCGACTCCTCCGCGCCTACGGGGCCCGCGTCGTCGTCACCCCGAGCGGCGTGCCGCCGGACCATCCGATGAGCCACTACTCGGTCGCCCAGCGGCTGGCGAAAGAGCTCCCCGGCGCTTACTATCCCAACCAGTACGTGAATCAGGCCAACCCGGAGGTCCACTATCGCACGACAGGGCCCGAGATCGACCGAGCCGTCGGGGACGATCTCGCCGCGGTCATCGGTACCGTCGGCACCGGAGGGACGATGAGCGGCGTTGGCCGCTACTTCAAGGAGCATCGGCCCGGGGTCCGCATGGTCGCGGTCGATCCCTCGGGCTCGATCCTCGGCCCGTACTTTCGTACCCACCAACTCACGAAGGCGGTGCCGTACCTCGTCGAGGGGATCGGAGAGGACATCATCCCCCAGACGATCCATTATCAGTACCTCGACGACTTCGTCGAGGTCGGGGACTCCGAATCGTTCCTCATGGCTCGGCGGCTCGCCCGGGAAGAGGGCCTGTTCGTCGGCGGTTCCTCGGGCTCCGCGGTCGCCGGCGCCGTCCACTGGCTCGCTCGCCGACCGATCCCGGACGGATCGACCGTCGTGGTCGTGCTGCCGGACTCGGGGGATCGGTATCTCTCGAAATTCTACTCGGACGACTGGATGCGGGAGAAGGGGTTCCTCGACGTCGGCTCGACGGCCCGCGACCTCCTCGCTCGCAAATCGGCTACACCGGCCCTCGTTGCGGCCGAACCGACGACGGTCGTGCGCGACGCGCTCGCGCTCCTTCAGCACCACGACATCTCGCAGATGCCGGTCCTTTCTGGGACCGAGAACGTCGGCAGCGTCCAGGAAGACGAGGTGCTCCGCCGGAGCCTCGCCGACGAGACGGTCCTCGAGCGGACCGTGGCTGCCGTCCTGCAGGCACCGTTCCCCGAGGTCGGAGCGGACACTCCGGTGTCCGACGTCCTCCACCGGTTGAAGGAAGAGCGAGCGCTCCTGGTGCGGGATCCCGCGACCGGCACCCCCATCGGAGTGCTCACCCGGAATGACCTGGTCGGTTTCCTATCGGAGCAGGGGGGAGCGCATGCGGTTTGACACGCGTCTCATCCACGGTCGCCAGCCGCCGGACCCGCTCACCGGGGCGGTGAACCCTCCGATCTACCTGTCGAGCACGTTCCGCCAGCTGGCGCCCAACCGGAACCAGGGCTACGTCTACAGCCGGTCGGCGAACCCGACACGCACGGCGCTCGAAAACGCGTTGGCCGAGATCGAGGGGGGCCGCGCGGGCCTCGCGTTTTCCTCGGGGCTGGGGGCGCTCGCGACGTTGCTCGAAGCCTTCCCGACCGGGAGCCGGATCGTGTCGGTCGACGACCTTTACGGCGGCACCTGGCGCCTGTTCGATCACCATCGGCGGCAGTTCGGGATCCGAATTGACTACGTCGACATGACCCGTCTCGAAATCTTACGGGAAGTGCTCGCCCAAGGACCGACGTCCCTGGTTTACCTCGAGACCCCAACGAACCCGCTGCTGAAGCTGGTCGACCTGGCCGCGGTCGTTCGACTGGCCCGTCGGGAGGGGGCTCCGGTCGCCGTCGACAACACGTTCGCCTCGCCCGCGAACCAGCGGCCGATCGAGCGCGGCGCGGACATCGTTCTCCACTCGACCACGAAGTACCTCGGCGGCCACTCCGACATCATCGGCGGGGCGCTCGTGCTGCGGAAAGCTGCCGATGTCGAGAGGTTCGCCTGGTTGCAGAACGCCATCGGGGCCGTGCCGAGTCCGGTCGACGCCTACCTCGTGCTGCGCGGCCTGCACACCCTCGGCGTGCGGATGCGGGCCCACGAAGCGTCGGCACGGGCCGTGGTGGAGGTCGTTGCGGGGCACCGTAAGGTCCGTGCATTCCACTATCCCGGCCATCCGAGCCATCCGCAGTACTCGCTCGCGCGCCGGCAGATGGACGGCTACGGAGGGATCGTATCGGTCGAGGTCGCGGGCGGTCGAGCGGCGGCGCTCCGGTTCCTCCGCGGTCTCAAGTTGTTCACGCTCGCGGAGAGCCTTGGCGGGGTTGAGTCCCTCGCGGAGCACCCGGCCTCGATGACCCACGCGAGCGTCCCGCGCGAACAGCGAGAGGCCCACGGGGTCACCGAGGGTCTTCTCCGACTCTCCTGCGGGATCGAGGACCCGGCAGACCTCGCGGACGACGTACGCCGGGCGCTCGGGAGGATCTAGGCGTGCGCCGCGTGTCGATCTACGACACGATGTCGCGCGAGACCCGGGTCTTCGCTCCGATCGTGCCCCCGCGCGTCGGCCTCTACGTCTGCGGGCTGACACCGTACGCCCCCGCGCACGTCGGCCACGGGCGGGTGTTCGTCGTGTTCGACGTAGTGGCCCGTGCTCTCCGTCGCTGGGGCTACCGGGTCTTCTACGTCCAGAACGTCACGAATCTCGACGACAAGCTCATCGCCCGGGCGGCGGAGGAGGACGAGGATCCTCTCGCCCTCGCCGACCGCCACTTCGCGACCTTCCTGCGTTCCATGGAGCGCCTCGGGGTCCGCGCGGTCAACTACTACCCGTTCGCGACCGACTACGTCCCCGAGATCCTCGCTCAGGTTCGTACGCTCGTGGACCACGAGTTCGCCTACGTCGCGGCGGACGGCTCGGTCTATTTCGAGATCGCGAAGTTCCCGAGGTACGGCCGCCTCTCGGGACAGCGGCCCTCGGCCCTCCAGCCGGGGGCGCGGGTCGAGCTCGACCCACGGAAGCGCGCCCCCGAGGACTTCGTGATCTGGAAGGCGGCGACGCCCGGAGAGCCGAGCTGGGAGAGTCCGTGGGGTCCGGGCCGACCCGGCTGGCACGTCGAGGACACCGCGATGACGGGGCGCCTCCTGGGCGGCCGGTACGACCTCCACGGAGGCGGCGCGGACCTCATCTTCCCGCACCACGAGGCCGAGATCGCGCTCTCGGAGTCGGCGACCGGCGAGGCGCCGATGGTGAACTACTGGATGCACGTCGCGTTCGTGATCCTCCAGGGTGAGAAGATGTCGAAGTCGATCGGCAACGTCTTCGACCTGGACGCGGCGATCGAGGCGGCCGGACCCGGGGCGCTCCGACTGTTCTACCTGAACGCCCACTACCGCAGCCCGCTCGACTTCGTCCCGGAGAAGACCCTCGTCGAGGCGCGGGAGGCCTATGCGCGACTGTCCCTGCCCGCTCGCCGGATCGACGAGCTCCTGGCCCGGGACGGGCCCGATCGGCCGGGCGACCGCGCCCCGGAAGAACTCGCGAACGCGGCCGAGCTCCTCGTCGAGGAGCTCGATGATCTCATCGCGAACGACTTCAACACGCGCGAAGCGATCGCTCGGCTCTTCGAGTGGACGCGCCGGCTCTCGGACGCGGGCGGATTCGACCACCTCTCGGGGGAGGCGCTCGAGACCCTCGCCCAGCCCTACCGGTGGGCGAACGAGGTGCTCGGGCTCTTCGAGCGTTCCGAAGGCACCCGAGCGGGCGCGTGGGAGACCGCGATCCCGCTCTTGATCCGGATCCGGGCGCGGGCCCGAGAGCGGGGAGATTTCGCGGAGGCGGACCGGATCCGGGACGAGCTTGCTGCGGCGGGGATCCGGCTGGAGGACGACGCTGGTGCTACGCGTTGGTCGTTCTCGGATCGGAAGTGACCGATCGTGAGGGGGTTTGGCTTCGAGGAGCACGGCGGCCCGGACCGGCTCCGGTTCGTCGATATCCCCGAGCCCGTTCCCGGTCCCGGCGAGGTCCGGGTACGGATACGGGCGGCCGCCTTCAACCACCTCGATCGATTCACGCTCGCTGGGATCCCCGGGGTCGCGGTAGAGCGGCCGCACGTCCTCGGCTCGGACGGCGCGGGGACTGTGCATGCGGTGGGGGGCGGTGGGGGGGACCTCGCGTCCGGAACGAAGGTCCTGATCAACCCGGGCATCGCCGACGGCACGTGCGATGCCTGCCAGCGCGGGCAGGAATCGTTCTGCCGGAACTTCCGGATCCTCGGCGAGCATACGCAAGGGACGGCGACCTCGTTCGTGGTCGTGCCGGCCCGGAACCTCCGACCCCTCCCCGAACGCTGGACGTTCGAACAGGGGGCGGCCGCCCCTCTCGTGTTCGAGACCGCGTGGCGTGCGATGAAAACGATCGCCGCGGTTCGACCCGGCGAGCGGGTCGGCGTGGTCGGGGCCGGCGGGGGGGTGCCGACGGCGGTCGTCCAGGTCGCGAAGCTCCTGGGAGCCCGGGTGGTCGTCGCATCGCGGTCGCTCGAAAAGGCGGAACGCTGCCGGGCGCTCGGGGCCGACGACGCGCTCGCGTACGATGAGGCGGAGAACCCGCTCGATCGGGTCCTGTGGAAGTGGAGCGAGAAGAACGGGCTCGATGTGATCTTCGACTCGGTCGGCCGCCCGACCGTCCCCCGCTCGATCCGCGCGCTCGCGCGCGGGGGGCGGGTCGTGGTGATCGGGGCCACGGCGGGATCCGGTGTGGAGATCGACCTACGGACGCTCTTCTGGCGCCAGGCGTCGATCCGGGGCAGCACGATGTCGGACGCACGGGAGTTCGACGAGGTCCTGGGCCATCTCGCGGCCGGGCGGTTGAGCCCGGTCATCGACTCGGTCCATCCGCTCGATCGCGCCGACGAGGCGTTCCGACGCTTCGACGCTCCCGATCTTTTCGGGAAGATCGTGCTCGCCGTACCGTAGTGCGGCCGCCGATGGGCCGGGCCTCGAGAGCAGCACCTTGGCGACGAGCGGTTTAAATACGAGATGCCGGCCTTTCTTCGGCTGTGAAACTGCCTCGGGCAGGGCCCTCCCGCTCCGGAGGGACGACGCGCCCCGCCGTTCTACCGATCGCTTCGATCCTTGTGATCGTAGGCCTGCTGGCGTCTACGCTGCTTGCGGCCGGGATCTCGGGCTCACTGCCGGCCGCCCGTCCCTCGCCGTCGCTCCATACGGCGACGACCTTCGGCGATCTGGTCGTCACCTCGGGCGAGACGTACACCATCGGGACGTCATCCCCCGGGGGTCTCTACTTCCAAGAAGGCAACATCACCGTCGACGCGGGCGGGACCCTCATCGTCCAGAACTCGACCCTTTCGTTCGTTCAATTCGTCACGGACGGTACGACGCTCGCCCAGCAGTTTTCGCACCTCTACCGGTTCGTGGACGCCGGAACGGTCCGGTTCGTGAACTCCGTGCTCACGACCGATGTCAACGTCCTCAACTTCTCCGCGAAGCTGTTCCTCTCCGTGAGCGGGACGCTCACCGCGCGCAACTCCTCCTTTGAGTTCCCCGGGTGGCTCGAGGTCACGGGCTCGGGCGCGGTCGCCACGTTCAACGACTCCGTGATCGAGGGGAACCCCGGGGTCCAGGCAATCCAGAACGTCACGCCACTCACCGAGAACGCCACGGTGCTTCGCGACACCCTGTTCGCCCCGACGATCAACGTTACCGATGGCGGCCAGGTGAACCTCTTCGGGAGCGACTATCGTAGCACCTACGCGGACAACCTCACTCACAATGGCGTGCCGGCGTCCCAGCCCGTAAGCGCTACCGGGCTCACGCTGCCCGCCGGTGGGACGACGTTTCCGGGTTCCGACTTCGCTCTCCCTTCCTCCAACCCTGTCGCGCTCTCCTTCGACACCCTCTACCCCAGTCAGGCCTCCGGCCTCGAGCTCTCGATCACCTACACGACCGCGACGTCGGGGAGCTCGACCGTCAGCATCGTGTACGATGGGACGAGCTACACGGTGGGTACGGCGACCTTCACGGCCCCCAGCGGAACCGTCAACCTGCCGCTCGCTGCGTCCTCGACGCTCCTGACGGCGATGACGCTCACCGGGATCCCGCTCTACGCGAATCCGACCGTGACCTTCGGCGCGACCGGTGGGCCGACGGTGACGATCACGGACCTCTCGATCGCGATGGTTCCCGCGGTCGCCTACAATCTCACGGCGTGGGGGACCGGCTCGCAGTTCAACACCGTCGATTCGTCGATCGATCTCAACTGGGCACCTTCCTACATGAACCAGAGCACGGGAAGCCCCGTCTTTCCCTGGGATTCGAACAAGCTCCAGCTCTACTCGGGGGCCGACGCGTTCCTTGGGAACCTCACGGTCCCGAACGCGCTGCCGGCGAACTTCTCCACCTCGGCGGTCCAGACGTTCGGCACGAGCCAGGCGTACCTCTACCGATGGGCCCAATTCGCGGTCTCGGGCCGGAACGGTACGCACCTCGAAGGGGCGATCGCGACCGCGTTCTACGCCTACACGGGTCAGGCCAGCAACGCCACGGCGAACGCGGCGAACGATTTCGCCGTCAGTAACCCGGCGATCTGGGCGTACCTCCAGTACTGGGACACGGTCAACGGCGCTCCGTCCTACGGCGCGTCCAACCTGGGTGGCCACGCCTGGCTGCTGCTCGCGTCGGCGATCGTCAACGGGTCGAACCTGCCCAGCGGGACGTATCTCGGCGACTACAACGTAGGGATCTCGGTGCCGGCGATCGGCGTCGCCCCGCTCTTCTTCGCCGCGTCGGTCCGGGCCTATCCGTCGGGAGTCGCGTACGGCACCCCCGGCTACGACCAGCCGGACGTGGCCCCCTCCTCGGTCTTCACCGACTACTTCGGCGCCGCGAAGCTCGGCGCACCGGTGATCTACGCCAACGGAACGATCGCCGCCGCGGCGACGGTCCGGGAAGGTCAGCTGCTCGGCGTGTCGGTCACTCTCATCGACGAGGGCACGGCCAAGGTCTTCGCCGTGGCGGCCGCCCTCGCGTACAACACGTCCGCGACCGCGAAGCCGCTCGCGACGTACTCGAACTCCGCGCTCGACCTCACCGCGCCCGGCCAGACGTACACGTTCAACCTGACCTGGGTGATCAATGACACGGTCACCGGCCTCAACGGAACGTTCACGCACCGCTTCCCCGTCCGGGTCGCCTGGAACGACGGACTGGCGCCGTACGGCGGCGGTAACCTCTCGACGAACGCCTCCGTGACGATCGCCCCGTCGCAGATCCGCATCGTGTCGCTCGTTCCGCCGACGAGCCCCCTCAGCCTGACCGAGAGCTACGTCACGACGGGGGTGCTCCAGTACAACGGCTCGCAGGCCGCGCTCATCGAGATCACCGCGACCCCCGTCGGTGGCGGGACCCCTGTGACCATCGCCCTCGGCACCGGCCACCCCGGTGCGTTCGCGGTGTCGTGGTACAGCCTGAGCGGGCTCCTCACGCCGGGGACGACCTACACGATCACTGCCACAGCGACGTACAACTCGGCCTCCGCGACGTACCCGTTCCCCGGGACGTACTCCGTCCCCTCGACCACGACCCCCACGAGCTTCCTCTACCAGAAGTTCCTGGGGCTGCCGTTCTGGCTTTGGCTCGTGATTGCCGCGGCGATCGTCGTGGCGATCGTCGCGGTGCTCCTGATCTTCCGTCGCCAGGCCGCGGGCAAGCTCGTCGAATGCGGCGAGTGCGGCGAGCTCATCCCCGAGGACGCCACGGTCTGCCCGAAGTGCGGGGCCCAGTTCGAGACCGAGCTCGTCCGTTGCAGTCGGTGCTCGTCGACGATCCCCGCGAACTCGCAGTTCTGTCCGGAATGCGGCGCCCAGCTCTTGGGTAAACCCGGAGAAGGGGCCGCCGACCCGGAGCGGCAGGCGTACGCCGACTTCACCGAGCGCTTCCGCGCGGAAGCGAAGAAGGACCTCGGGGACAACTACACCGAGAGCGCCTTCTGGGACTGGTGGAAGCGCCAGCCGACCTACGTTTCGTTCAGCCAGTGGAAGGCCCAACAGGCGTCCGGAGCTCCTCGCGCCGGGATGGCCCAGCCTCCCGCGGGCCGGCAAGCGGTCACGACCGCGCCTCCGCCGGGCCGGACACCCCCGCGGGGCGGCGGAGCGGCTCCGCCGATGGCCGCGGCACCCG
>JASHQN010000173.1 GCA_030039135.1 Thermoplasmata archaeon
GTGACGCGCGCCGCTCCGACCGGCCCGGCTATCGCGGTGGCGGCGCTCTTCGGGCTCATCCTCGCCGGGGCGGCGTCGCCCGGGTCTTCGCCACTGGAGCGGCGTGCGTCGACGGACGTAACGATCCCCGCCCCGGAGAACGCATCGCTCGCGATCGACCCGTCATCGTGGACGATGCCGGCAGGGTCGGTGGCCTCATTCCACGCCTTTTGGGTCAGCTCCTCGCCCGAATGCGCAATCGTTCCCGACTGGTTTGATTGGTCCGAACCGGACGTGCCGGGAGGCGGCACGCTCGCTCCGCAGAATGGACCGACGGTGAATTTCACGGCGGCGTCGGCCGGGAGCGAGCGGACGACGCTTGCGACCCGCGGTGCCGCCGAGGTCAGTTGCTCGGGAGCCGTCTACACCATCTTCGCCTCCACCGACGCGAATGTGAGCGTGATCGCTCCGCTCGGAATCGAGAACCTCTCGGTCGCGCCGACGGCGATCGAACCGGGTGGGACCGCTTTCCTTCGGGCAAACCTCACGGGTGGAACTCCCCCGTACACGGTCGACGTGGAGTGGGGCGATGGTACGAGCTCGACGTTCAACGTGCCCGCGGCCGGGACCTTCGGCGCACGGCATCCCTACCCCACGGGCAGCTACTCGCCGTCGGTCACCGCGAACGATTCGACCGGCGATGACGTGTCAATGGCGGCCGCTGAGACGGTCGTGGCGACCAACGCAATGGTCGCGGGCATCTCGCCCGGCAACTCGGTCGCGGACGTGGGAGTTCCTCTGCCATGGAACGTTTCGGTACTCAACGCCCCATCGTCCTATCGCACCGCATGGTCCTGCGGAAGTCCTCCCCTCCCGGGTGACATCAACGACGGGGTTCCCACGAATCTCTCCTGCACCTTCTCCTCACCCGGGCCGGGGCCGATCTACTTCGCGGTTCGGGTCCCGCCGCCGGGCCCCTCCTACACCGCGCTCGTCACCGAGTCGGTCCTGCCGGATCCGACCCTTTCCGCGGCAGAAGCGAACGCCACGATCGACGAGGGCTCCGCGAGCGAGTTGCTGTACAATGCGAGCTTCGGGGTACCGCCGTTCGCGGTCGAGTGGACTCTTCTCGGGGCTGGCCTCGCCGGCAGCCTCGAAGTCCCGGCCGATGGCAGCTTCCTCCTGCCGCTGGATCCTTTCGAGCCGGGATCGTTCTCGCTCGAGGTCCGGCTAGCGGACGCGGACGGGGCGACCACCGCAGCCGCGCCGGTCGCGGTTCGCGTCTCTCCGGCGCTCACGGTGATCGAATCGACTGCCCGAACATTGAACACCAGCGGGGCGAGGGTCGCCGTCACGGGGGCGATCGGAGGCGGCACTCCGCCGTTCCTCTGGGCCATTGTCGCGGACGCGCCGGCGACAAATGCGACCGCCCCCGGCGGGACCGTAGGCGCGGCCGACGCGTTCGTTTGGGCGGGAGCTTTCGCGCTCGAGGGGACGGTCAACCTGACTGCGATCGTCATCGATGGCACCGGCGCGATGACGTCCGACTCCGAGGAGATCGTCGCCGTACCTCCCTTCCATGGAACGCTAGGGGCAACGGCGGCCAGCCCGGCATCGTCCGGCGCGATCGTCGTTTCGGCGACGTTCCGGGGCGGCCTGCCGCCGTTCTCGGTCGTCGTGACGGCAAACGACGGGGAGAACTGGACGCGATCCGCCCCGAACGACGGGCAGTACGCTTGGAACCTGCCGGTGAGCTCCCGAGGCTTCGTCACCATAGATGCTCGTACGGTCGACGCCCTCGGCGCGAACCTCTCTTGGACCGGCACCCTGAACGTCAGCGTTCCTTCGATCGCACCGCCAGCGACGGGGGGGACCGGCCCATCGCCGGACCCTGTCGTAGCGGGAGTCGTCGGCCTCCTCACACTCGCGGTGGCCATCGCCCCGCTCGTCCGAAGGCGTCGACGGCCGAAGTTCGGGACCGAGATCCCTGATCCGGTCGCGGTGCTCGAGCGCATCATCGCCCCGGCCGACGGGGCCGACCGGGCTACGGTCGAGCTGCTGGCCGAAGAGGAAGGGGTCCCGCTCGAGACCGTCCGTCAATCGCTCGACCGTCTCGTTCGCGAGGGACGAATCCGGTCCGAAACCGATCCAGACGGAACGCAGGCGCTCTCGTGGGTGAGAGGGCGACGCCCGTGACGAGGAGAGGAGCTGCCCGCCGCCGTCCGCTCGGGCTCACCGTGGTCTCGCTCGTCCTGCTGGTCGTCGTCACGCTTCCCAGCGGGCACGCCGCGACGGTCGCCCTCTCACGAGGGACCTCCACGGCGAGCTCCTCTGGGAACGGCTCGGCCGTCGCGAACTTCACTGCGGCGATCAACCGGCTGGTCGAGCTGGTAGGTCTCGCCGGCAGCGGACTCCTCGCGCTCGTCTGGGCCCGCGTCGCGCTGAGCTGGTTCTCCCATGACATCACCAAGAAAGTTCAAGCGAAGGACCGAGCCCGCGATGCCCTCGTCGGGACGTTGCTGTTCGTCGCGGCCTTGACGGGGCTCGTCTGGGGGCTCGCCCACTGGGTGCTCACGGGCACCTAGGAGGCGGCGGCCCGTGTTCGCGCTCAATCTCGGGAACCTAATCCAGGGCATCCTGTTCCTGTTGTTTGCTGGTCTCACGGCCATCGCCGAAGCGGTCGTCGGCCCGACGTACGACAACCTGCTGGTCCCCGAGCTCGCGGCGTCCTCCCTCTATCCGGCTCTGACAGGATCCGCGAGCGCCTCGGGCGGCTACCTGGCCTCGGCGGCCGGTTTCTCTACGTACCTCGTCGCGAACGTGGTCGACCCCGCGATCGCGCTCTGTGCCGTCGGCATCGCCGTCCTGTACCTCGCGCGGTCGTTCGTCGCACGATGGGCGGCGAACTTCGACGATCTACTTCCCCGGCTGGTGATCTCGGTCGTCGCCGCCAACTTCACCCTCCCGATCGGCGGGGCGATCCTAGCGCTCGCAGGCGCGGTCTATCCTGTCGTCGCCGGTTGGGACGGCGGGGCGTGGCGGCACTGGATCAACCTCGCCGGGGTCGGTGGCATCGCGTTCTCGTGGGACAACGGAGCGGTCGCCTTCGTTCTCTCGATCGTCGAGTTCCTGCTCGTCTTCGCCCTGGTTCTTGCAGTCGGACTCCGCGATGCGTTGCTCGCTGTCCTCGTCGTGCTCCTGCCGCTGTTCACCCTGCTCTGGCCGTTCCGGCCCCTTTCGACCCTCGCGCGACGCGCCTGGCTGCTCTTCGCGGAGCTCGCGTTCCTCCCGTGCGCGCTCGTGGTCCCTCTGGAGCTCGCGGTAGGGAGCCCCTCAGCGATCTTCCTGGTCGCGCTCCTCGCCTGCGCGCTCGGCTCGCCGTACCTCCTCTCGGTCGCCGGAGCTCACCTCAGCTCTTTCGGCTTCCCCGGGAGCGGGGCCGTG
>JASHQN010000174.1 GCA_030039135.1 Thermoplasmata archaeon
CGCCGCACGGCGCCCGCGTCCCCTCGACTGGCCGGAGGGACTCGCGACCCCGACCCGGCCGACCGACCTCTTCGCGTTCTCCTCGCCCGTGGTCGAAGCGTTCACGTTCACTCTCATCGAGCCCGGCGGACCCGCCCTCCTCCGACGCCGGGACGTGATCCTGCTTTCGGACGGTCTGCTCGATGAGCTCTCGGCCGGGGAGCAGGAGGCGGTGGTCGCTCACGAGCTCGGTCACCTCCGCGAGCTCGACGGGCGGTACCTCACCTTTTTCCGGACGCTGGCCCGCCTGATCCGATGGGACCCCATCCTCGCGGTCCTCGCCGATCGGCTCACCGTTCGCGAGGAGTTCCGAGCGGACCTGGACGCGGTCGAGACCACTCATCGTCCGCGGGCCCTGGCTCGGGCGCTCTACAAAGCGACGGCCAGCTCGCCCGGAAGGTCCCGCGCGGTCTCGGGGCTGCTCGGCGCGGGCGGACGCAGGGGACGCCAGCAGGCGCTCGAACGGATCCGGCGACTCGTCTCGCTCGCAGAGAGCGGGCGGTTCCCGGAGGAACTCGGTGCGTAGCGCGACCCGCCGATTCCGCGGGCTCACGTCCCTTGCCACGGCCCTCCTCCTGGTCGGCCTGGCGCTGACCGTCCCGGCCCGTACGAGCGCGACCTCGCCCCCGCCGGAATACCCGCCGTTACCGCTCTCTTCCGACCGATGGTTCTTCTCTAACGTCTCGGCGCCGACCCTCACGCCGAGCGCCACGGGGACGATCGCCTTCAGCGTCGGCGATCCGCTCGCGAACCCGATCACCGACGCCGAACTCACGCTCGAGGTCTACGCGTTCAACGGGTTCCCGGGGAACGCGACGGCGAGTAGCGTCGCCGGCGCTCCGGTGCTCTCCAATGAGACCGCGTCGGGCGCGGCGGTCGGCCTGACGATCGGAACCGTGCCGAGCGGAGGATCGGTCCGCGGCTCGGTCGGCGTCGCGACGTCGGCGAGCACCGCGAACGGCGCCTACGCGGTTCGTTCCGCCCTCCAGTTCCTCGAGAACGGCACGACGTTCCGGCTCGAGTCGCGGGGCTGGTTCAGCGCCGCGCAGTGGGCCGCGGCGACCGAGCTCCCGAACGGCAGCGCAACGCTCAACCTCAGCGCTCTCGAGGTCTCGGGGGTCCTCGCCGAAACCGCGATCGTAGTCTCGACCTCGGCGTTCCCCGTCGTGCTCACGGCGATCCTCGTCCTGTCGTTCGCATTCGTCGGCGTCGGGGCGTGGATCTACTTCCGTCGCGTGTCGTCTTCGAGGTCCGGGACGGTGAGCTCGGGGGAGGACCACCAGGCCCCGAGCGCCTTCGGCAAGAGGCGCACGAGGGACGGCGACTGACGGAGCAGGCGCCGGGCGACGTGCGTCGGGAAGTCGATGTCGCCGAAGGCGACGATCGTGTCGGTGAGCTCGGCCCGGCCGAGAGCGCGGACGATCGCGTCGAGCTCGGCATCGCTGAGCCGGGTGAAGACGCGGCGAAGGTGGAGGGCCCGGGAGAGCTCGTCGCCGAGCTCGGCCCGCCAGCGACGGTCGTACTCGGCGAGCCGCGGCCCGGAGAGATCGCCCTCGCGCAGCGCGGCGTCGGCGACCCCCGCCAGGATCTCGGCGCACCGCATCCCGGTGAAGATCCCTCCGCCGCTCAGCGGCTTGACCTGCGCGGCCGCGTCGCCGACGAGCATCACCCCGTCCCCCGAGGTCTTCGGCACCGCCCCGATCGGGATCCCCGAGACGAGGTACGCGGTCGCGTTCGCGAGCCGCTCGCCGAACCTCGCCCCGAGGTGGTCGAGGAGCCGTTCGAAGTACGCTCGAGCGCTGGTACCGTCCGCGTCGGCCGCGACCCCCACGCGGGCGCCACCGGCCCCGTCGGGAATCCACCAGCCGAAGAGCCCGGGGGCGAAGCGACGGCCGAGGTAGACCTCGACGAGCTCGGGGTCGCCCGGGCTCTTCGGGAACTCGGCCTCGAACGCGGGGAGGATCTCGACCGGTCGCCGCAGACGGAACGCCCGGGCGACGGCGCTCGACACCCCGTCGGCGCCGACGACGAGTCGTGCCGCGACCTCCGTCTTCGTTCCGTCCGCCCCTGTGAGCTGCACGACGGAGCGCCCGGGGCTGCGCCGGAGGAGCCGGTCGAACCGTGAGGCGGTGCGGAACTCGGCGCCGCCCTTAGCCGCCCGGTCGGCGAGGTAGACGTCGAGGCCCGCGCGGTCGATCACGAACGCTCGCTCCTTTTCCGCTCGGAACGAGACGGATACGAGGCTCGGTCCGAAGACCGTCGCACCGCGCACGCTCGCGCGGACGAACGCTCGTGAGCCTGCGAGATCGAGCACCCGTTGGGAGACGAGCCCGGCGCACTGGACGGGAAGCCCGACCCGCCCGTGCTCCTCGATGACGAGCACTCGGTGGCCCCGCTCGGCCAAGCGGAACGCAGCGACGCTGCCGGCGGGGCCCGCCCCAACGACGAGCGCGTCCACCTCGGGCACAGGCGTGGGATTGATGCCGGGGTATTAACCGACGAGCGTCGCCCTATCCGGCGCGCCAGGGCGTGGGGACGAGATCGGTGCGTTGCCGCGGCTCCACTGCGGAGGCCTCCACCGGAACCTCGAGCCCGGCCTTGAGGGCGAGGTTGCCGGTCCACGCGATCATGGCCCCGTTGTCGACGCACATCGGTTTCGGCGGTGCGAACATGGTCCCACCGCGGCTCTCGGCCATCGTTCGCACCATCGCCCGAAGTCGCTCGTTGCAGGCGACCCCTCCGCCGAGCACGACGCTCTCCCGCTGACGATGGGCGAGCGCGCGTTCGGTGATCTCCGTCAGCATCGCGTACGCGGTCACCTCGACCGAGTAGGCGAGGTCGGCGCGCGCAGCCCCTTTCGCGTGCAGCGCCAGCGCGGCGGTCAGCATGCCCGAGAACGCGACGTCCATCCCGTGCACGGAGTACGGGAGGTCGAGAAGGTCGGAACCGTTCCGCGCTTCGAGCTCCAGCGCCGGACCGCCCGGGAACGTTCCCCCGAGCCCGATCCAGAGCTTGTCGAGGAAGTTACCGATGCCGATGTCGAGCGTCTCTCCCAGCACCCGATACCGGCCCCGGGCGTAGGCGATGACCTGGGTGTTCCCGCCGCTCGCGTAGAGGAGCATCGGATCATCGAGCCCGCTCAGGACCCGCGCGATCTCGACGTGCGCGACGCAATGGTTCACCGGGACGAGGGGGCGCTCCCAGGTCAGCGAGAGCATCCGGGCGACCGTGGCCCCGGCGCGAAGGCACGGACCAAGTCCGGGACCCTGGGCAAAGGCGACCCCATCGATCTCCCGAGGGCGGATCCGGGCCGTCTCGATGGCGGCGCGCACGAGCCCAGGGAGGAGGTCCACGTGATGGTTCGCCGCCTCCCGGGGGTGGATCCCGCCGGAGGGCGGGCGGTACATATCCGAGGCGACCGCGAGCACGTGCGCCGTTTCGTCCACGATCCCCACGGAGGCGGTATGGGCCGTCGATTCGATGCCGAGGATCACCATTGCCACCCCGACCCCCCAGGGGTTGCCTCCGCGCAGCTCGACGGAGCGAAGCGCTCCGCCGTCACGGCTACTCCTCCGACGATTCGATGCGAAAGCCCACCCGCTTGCCGCGAAGGGCCTCCTGGATCCGGTCGGCGAAGTCGAGCGATTCGCTCACCGACGCCGCCCGGCCCCACTCGTATACGAAGTCGTACCCCTCGGTCTGGGGACGAAAGCCGAGGTCCTCGAGGGTCTCCGCGACCTCGGCGTACGACGCGCCTTCGCTATCGAGCTGGAGGAGGAGGTACGTCTTCGTCATGCGGAAGGGACCGGCCGTTCACCCTTGCGGGCTTGATAACGCTCACTCGCGGTCCGGAACGGAGTCCGAGGCGGGCCCGTCGGGAACCACCTCCTCCTGGGGCACCGGGCGACGGGCATGGGAGGTGACCCAGACCGCGACTCCCCGCGCGAACCGGGGGATCTCGTGCGGCGCGAGGAGAAGGCGCCCGACGCCGAGCAGGGCCTCGGACCGGTCGACCAGGAGAGCCGAAGAGCCGGGCGCGAGCTGCCCGTCCACCGCGACCACGAACCGGCAGAACAGGCTGCGGCCGGCCGCAACGAACGGGGCGGCGTCGTCGTCGACCATGACGGTGCTGCGGCCCTCGGTGAGGAGCGGTAGGAGACGGGTCGCCCCGAAGTAGGTCGGGCGGGCCCGCCCGTCGCGACCGACGACGAAGAGGGGCCGCCCGTCTTCCTGGATGTCCCGAAGCCGGCCGCTGGCGCGCGAACGCGCGCCGACCACGCCGGGCGCGAGCGCCGAAGCGGTGACGGCGCCGTACTCCCACCGGAGCAACCCTTCGACCTGCCGTCGGGTCCACGCGTCCGTCCAGTCGCGGTCGAGCTCCGCGTCGAACGTGGCTCGCTCCGCGAGCTCGCGCGACACCGATGCTGGGGACGGACGCGCCGCGGGCTCGTCGAACTCCGCGAGGCCGAGGTACGGCCCAACCGGATATAGCTCGGTCAATTCGAGGGGAACCGGCCCGAGCGGGGTGTCGGCCTGCCAAGAGATCGGGCGACCGGCCCGGTCCTGGGTGGGCACCCGACCGAGGAACTCGGGCCGCAAGGGGATCCGCGAGATCCGCTCGGGAAGCGGAAGGTCCTGTCGGTAGACGTCGAGCCGTTGGCGAAAACGCGCGACCGCGGGTCGGTGCCGGCTCTCGCTCGTGATCTCTCGAAAGGCGCGCCGGGACTCCGGCTCGGTCGGAAGGAACACGGACGCATGGCGTTTCGCTTCGTTGAGACCGGCGCGGAGCGCCGGATGCGCGCACGCCCGCCGCTCCGCGAGCTCCCAGAGCGTACCCTCGCGGATCGCTTGACGGACACGGGCGATCTCCTCGCACGAGGTCGCTAGATTATGGACGGCGATCCGGCGCTCTCGTTCCGGTCCGGGCAGTGCGGCCACCGCGGTCAGGGGGACCTCTGCGCACAGGGCGCACCGACAGACGGGCTCTCGTAGCTCGTCGATCGGAACGGTACCTTCCGGAAACAGGAGGGCTCCTCGTCGGGCGAACTTGTGGTACGCCGAGGAGTCGAAGAGATCGATCCCCCAGAGGGCGGCGAATGCGAACGTCATCGGATGCCCGGTCCCGAAGAGATGGACCGGGCGGCCCGGGTCGAGTCCCGGCCGGGCGGCCGCGAGCGCATCCGCGAGCTCACGGAATCGGTACTGCTCGAACAGGGGCACCACGCCGCCGACCGCGAGCACGTCGGCCCACTTCGACGCGCTCGCGGCGGCCGTCGCCCTGAGATCCGGAAAGAGCCCTCCCTGGACGGGGACGGCCAAGAGCTCCGCTCGAGCGCTCCGCGCTGCCGACGCCCGCTCGAGCGTCGTCTCGAGCGACCGTTGGGCCTCGTCGTGCGACGCGGTCGGTTCCGTGAACAGGTCGAGGACGGTCGCGATGTCGGTCCGGATGCGGTTCTGAAACGCGAGGATCTCCTCCGCACCGACCTCCACCGAACCGTAGGCGTGCTGCTGAAAGGCCCCGGAGTCGGTCATGATGGGGCCGTCGAACCGGAGCAGACCGTGGATACCGTCGCGCTCGGCCGCTGCCCGGAGGGACGGGGTTCGCCACACGATGTACGAGGAAGTGATGACCGCCGAGATCCCCCATCGACTCCGCATCTCCGTGGGCGGGACGACCTGGCGGTCCGGATCCGGATGGATCACCGGGAGCAGCGCGGGCGTCTGGATGACGCCGTGCGGCGTTCCGAAGCGGCCCAGCCGGGCGAGGCCGTCCCGTTCGACCACCTCGAACTCGATCATCGGCTCCGCGACGCCCCTCTGCCGGTTAAGTGTGCCGAGGCGCGACCACGAGACCGCTCTCGTAGCTCGCGCGGATACGTTCGAGAAGGCCGACGAGCATCGACTGGGTC
>JASHQN010000175.1 GCA_030039135.1 Thermoplasmata archaeon
AAGCGAAATCCGGCCACCCTGGGCTCCCTCTGGACGCGGCCCCGATGGCGTACGTGCTATGGGACCGGTTCCTGCGCCACAACCCCGCCGACCCGCACTGGCCGAATCGGGATCGATTCCTCCTTTCCGCCGGCCACGGGTCGGCGCTGCTCTACGCGTTGCTGCACCTCACGGGGTACGACCTGCCTCTCGAGCAACTGAAGCGGTTTCGACAGTGGGGGAGCGAGACTCCCGGTCATCCCGAGTACGGTCGCACCCCGGGCGTGGAGGCGACCACCGGACCGTTGGGCCAGGGCTTCGCGATGGGCGTCGGGATGGCGATCGCAGAACGCCGCCTCGCCGCCCAGTACAACGGCGATGACAACGGTCTCATGGACCACACCACGTACGGGATCGTCTCCGACGGCGACATCATGGAAGGGATCGGCTCCGAGACCGCTTCCCTCGCGGGGACGTTGGCTCTCGGCAAGCTGATCTACCTCTACGACGACAACCACGTCACCCTCGAGGGCCCGACGTCATGGGCGTTCACCGAGAACGTACCGGGACACTACGAAGCGTGCGGATGGCACGTCGTCCGTGTCGCCGACGGCAACGATCTCAACGCCATCGAGGATGCCATCAGGTCGGCCCGGGCCGCGACGACGCGCCCCTCGCTGATCTGCGTTCGCACGCACCTCGGGTACGGGAGTCCGGTGCAGGACACGCGCGAGGCGCACGGGGACCCTCTTGGCCCCGCGAACTTGAAGGCGACCAAGGAGAAGCTCGGATGGCCGCTCGAACCGACGTTCCTCATCCCGGACGAGGTCCGGGACCACATGCGGAAGGCCCTCGACCGGGGAAGGAAGTGGCAGTCGGACTGGGAAGCGGCGCTCGGTCGTTTCCGCGCGACCGAGTCCGGTCGCGCCCAGGCCTTCGAGGATCAGCTCGCCGGGAAGCTGCCGGTGGGCTGGGCCGACGCGTTGCCTTCGTTCCGCCCGTCCGACGGCCCGGTCGCCACTCGGGACGCCTCCCAAAAGGTCCTCGCGGTGCTCGCGCCCCGCGTCCCGGCCCTCCTCGGCGGAGCCGCAGACCTCTCGCCTTCGACCAAGACGCTGTTACCCGGTGCCCCGGACTTTTCCGCCAGCGACTCCGGCGGTCGAAACTTTCACTTCGGGGTTCGAGAGCACGCGATGGTCGGCGCCCTGAACGGAATGGCGCTGCACGGCGGACTCATCCCGTACGGAGGGACCTTCCTCACCTTCTCCGATTACGCTCGGGGAGCGATCCGACTCGCGGGGCTTCAGAAAACGCATATCATCATGGTCTTCACGCACGATAGCATCGGGCTCGGCGAGGACGGCCCGACGCATCAGCCCATCGAGCAGCTGCTCGGCCTGCGCTCCGTTCCCGAGCTCGCGGTCTTCCGCCCGGCGGACGCGAACGAGTCCGTGGTGTGTTGGAGACAGGCGATGGAGCGCGCCGGTCCGTGCGCCTTGGTCTTCACCCGACAGAAGATCCCGGTGCTCGACCCGGACAGGTACCCCGTTCGCGAGGGGACCCCACGGGGGGGCTACGTGCTCTCCGAGGCGGTGGGCGGGCCCGCTGCTCTGACGCTCGTCGCGACCGGCTCCGAGGTCTCCGTCGCGCTGGACGCGCAGACCCAGCTCGCGGGGAAGGGTATCCGGGCTCGAGTCGTGTCGCTCCCGTGCTGGCGGGTCTTCGATGAGCAGACGAAGGAGTATCGGGACTCCGTTCTCTCCCCCGGCCTACCGGTCGTTTCGATGGAAGCGGGTACGACCCTCGGCTGGGATCGCTACCTGGGAGCGCGGGGCGTAGCGATCGGGATCGACCACTTCGGTGCGTCTGCCCCCGGCCCGATCGCGCTGAAGGAGTTCGGCTTCACGCCCGAGCACATGGTGGAGGTCGCTACCCAGCTGTTGGCCTCCACTTCGGTCGTGGCCCCCCCATGACGTCGCTGACCGAGCTCCTGAAGCATGGTCAGTCGCCCTGGCTCGATTACATCCGTCGGAACCTCCTCGTGAGCGGCGGCCTTCGCCGGATGGTGGAGGAGGGGATCACCGGCGAGACCAGCAATCCGACGATCTTCGAGAAGGCGATCGCGGGTAGCCACGACTACGACGGCCGACTTCGTGAGCTCCTCGCTGCGGAGCCCGGGCTGAGCCCGTCGCAGCTCTACGAGCGTCTCGCGATCGAGGACGCGCAAGGCGCCGCCGACGTCCTCCGGGCGGTGTACGATCGAACCGGCGCCACGGACGGCTTCGTCAGTCTCGAAGTCTCGCCCACGCTTGCCCATGACACGGAGGGGACGATCTCCGAAGCGCAACGGCTGTGGAAGGAGGTCGATCGCCCGAATCTCCTCATCAAGGTGCCAGGGACCGCAGAAGGAGTCCCGGCGATCGAGGAGCTCATCGCGTCGGGCATCAGCGTCAACGTGACCCTGCTCTTCTCGGAAGCTCAGTACGACGCCGTCGCCCAGGCGTACCTCCGAGGGATCGACCGGGCGGCGCAACCCAGCCGCGTCGCCTCGGTCGCCTCCGTGTTCGTGAGCCGGATCGACACTGCGGTCGATCGGGTCCTGGATGCGTCGACCGCGCCGGGGGCCTCGGCCATTCGAGGGACCGTCGCGATCGCGAACTCCAAGGCCATCTACGCGCGGTACACGGAGCTGTTCCATGGTCCGGCCTTCGCCAATGCCGCGGCCCGGGGCGCTCGACCGCAGAAGGTCCTGTGGGCGAG
>JASHQN010000176.1 GCA_030039135.1 Thermoplasmata archaeon
AACGGAACGTCGGCAGCGATGTCTCGAGGCTCGCGGGTCCGCGGATACATGTGGCGCGCCGGTACCGCCGGCTCGCGCCCGCCTAATCGTACCGATCGTCCGAGCCCATCCGGGTGATCGGCGTCCCGCACCGCGGACACTGGAGAACTCGCCAGTCGGCGGGCGCGAGGACGAGCGTACCGCATTGGGGACAGACGACTCGCTCCGGCTCCTCGGGCATCGCACCGCTCCAATTCGACATCCTCGCCGCGAGAAAAGAGGCTTGCCCGGCCCGCGCGGCCGAGACGAACGACGCTGGGCCCGCGACGGGCCCCTAGGCGCCGGGTCGACTTCCGGCGAGCGACTCGACGTCGGGGCGGGCCAGCTCCTCTCGAACGTAGGCGATGCGCGCCTTGATCGACGTCTCGGTCCCGAAGCGGGTAGCGATCGCTTCGACCTCTCGAAGGCGACCCGGGGCGACTCCGTCGATCACGTTCGTGACGATCTTTTCCGCGTACGTCCGCCACCGCTTGGTCAGCAGACGTGTGTACCAGACCATCTCGGGCGTTGCGTACGCGATCCCGTCGGTGACCGACGATCCCTTCTCCGCGAGGTAGGCGAAGAACTCCTCTCCCGTCTTGTTCCCGGAGAACGTCGCGGCGTTGACGATGTCGAGCGGCACGCCGCCCTGGGACCGGATCCGGAACCGGGCGGTCTGGTCGTTGCCCCAGTCGTAGACGAGGTCCCGGTCGCGCTGGAGCTGGGAGATCGTACGCGGATAATCGGCCGTGGCCACCATCACGTCCACGTCGTGCGTCGTCGTCGCGGCCTCGCGGGCGATCGCCTGACCGCCGATCACGACGTACCGGATCCCCTCGCGGCGCAGCACGGCGTCCGCGGCCGCTACCTCGGCCTCGGTCAACTCTCCTCTCCCATTGCGGGGTTGTTCCGCTCGACCCAGCGTAGCTCTTCCCGCGGCAGCGGGGCGCCGACCTTCGGGATCGCGGGAGCGAACTCCTGCAGCCGAATCTTCGTGGCGGCCCGTTCCATTCCCTCGTTGCGGACCCGGCGGTAGAGCTCGTGGGGGTCGAGCGTGCGTCGGTTGCGCGTCGCGACCACGCGGGCCGCGAGCGGATCGAACCGAAGCAGAAGGGCGATGAGCTCGGCGACTCCGGGCTCGCGGAGCGCGTCGCCGTCCTTGACGGGAAGCACCCGGAATTCCGAAAGGACCTTGCTCGAGAGCTGCTCGGGGATCGCGAGCCAGGGACGGAAGTGGACGGGGTAGCCGCACTCGGTGACCCACTCCGGAGTGATCAATAAGGCCGGGACCCGGTGGCGACGCAGGCGCTCGACGTCCGCGGCCGAGCGAATCACCGGCCGGTACTCCTGCCGCGGGCGGCCGGGGCTCCGCATCGTGCGCTGGAGCATCTCCCGAGGGAGCGGGCGCTCCCCCGGCTCCCGAAGCAAGCTCGCCTCGAGCCTCATGGACGTACGGTACTAGCGTATAATTATATATATTAAATTTCCGCGAGAAGGCTCCCGGGATGTCAACGAACTCCGCCCACTCGGGATGAAGCGATCCCGACCGCTCCGTCGTCGCGGCGGCGGGGCCACCGTGACGGTGGATCGGCCGGGACCGTCGGAAAGGGTTTCACCTCAGGTCAGGGGCACTCGAAGTTCTTTCGCCGGCTTCAGCTTGGGCACGGTCACCGTCAGGACACCGTGCTCGAGCTTGGCCTCGGTCTTTTCTGGCGCGACCGGCATCGGGAAGTTCAGGCGGCGGTAGTACTCCGTCTCGCGGCGCTCGTGGAGAACGTAGTGCTTCTTCTCGGTCTCCTTCACCGCCTTCGCTTCGGCTTCGATCTCGAGGGACTGGTCGTGGAACTTGATCCCGATCAGCTCCTTCGGGACCCCCGGTAGGTTCATGTGAACCAGGTAGTCGGTCGGCGTCTCTTCGATGTCGAGCGGGGTCGCCATTCCCTTCGGCGTCGGAAGGTACACGCGCGGAAGCGGGATCCCGATCAGGTTCTCCATCCGGCTCTGGAAGAGCTCGAGATCTACACCAATCTCCCTCATGTCCTCGCGGAACCGCTCCAGAATGTTGTCCCCCGCCGCCTCGATCATGCTCCAGTCGCTTGGCTTCTCGACGATGGTCTTCGGCTCCACTTTCGCCGCCATTGCCTCACCGGAAAAGCCCATTGGTCTACGGGCGCAAATTCGCCAAGTCAAATCGGCTTTACCCCCGCGATGGCGACCCCGGGGCGATGCCGTACGACGAACGTATGAGACATCGCGGAATCTAGTTTGACCTACCCGGGGACCCCGCCCGGGCCGCGCGCGGGCCCCGAGATGGGTGCTGCGTCCCCGCGCGCGCTCGTGTACTAGTACGCCGTCTGGCTGAGCCTCAGTAGGTCTCCCCGAGTGACGATCCCGACGAGCTTCCCGCGCTCGATCACCGGCAGGCGGTTGACTCGAGCGGCCGTCATCTCGCGGATCGCCTCGACCGATGGGGAATCCGGGTGGACCGTGCGTGCCGGCGCGGTCATCGCCGTCGCGACCCGGACCTCGTCCAGCGTCGCCCGGCACCGCGTCAGGAGATCCTTCTGCCGGGCCGGAGCCGGCTCGAGGATCAGTTCGAACAGGCCGCCGGGGAGCCCGAGGCCGGCCTTGTCCTTGAGGGTCCGAAGGATGTCCTTCTCGCTCAGCACCCCCACGACCCGGCCCTCGGCGGCCACTACCGGCATTCCTGAGATGCCTTTCTGGCTGAGCAGGGTCGCCGCGAACCGCAGGGTGTCCGTCGGCTCCACCGTGGTGACTTTGCGCGTCATGATGTCTCGAACGAGCGACCCGAACAGTTCCGCGACCTCCGGCCGGCTCTTCGGGGTCGGGGTAACCCATTGCGGGCCCGGAGGAGGAGTGACGTGCACGAGCTCGGGCGGCTGCTGATTGACTGCGGCGATTCGACTTCCGTTGTACATGGACCCCTCGAAGCACCATCTCGAGGAGAACGGCTTAAGCGCTCGGTCAAGTGAATTCCACGCCGGAGCTGGATCGGCCGGTACCTCGGCCGTCGCTCGAGATCCACGACCGCCGCGCGCGCGAGGCTCGTTCCAAGCCGGGAGGATCCGGCTCGAGCTCTCCGCGTCGGTCAGGGCTATATCCCGGAACCTAGTCTGGGGCTCCGTGCCCGTTTTCGGAGCGAGTGAGCGCGCGGACATCGTCCAGATGCTGGAAAAGGTGCCGATCTTCTCCAGCCTGACCGACCGCCAGCTCCGCCGGCTTGCTCGCGATGCCATGGAGCGCTCCTTCCCCGAGGGCGCCGAGGTGGTGAAGCAGGGAGAGAAGGGCGTCGGTTTCTACCTCGTCCTCGACGGCGCGGTCGAGGTGCGGCGCAAGGGCCGGCGGCTGGCGAACCTCGGCCCGGGCCATTTCTTCGGCGAGATGGCGCTGTTCGACGAGGAGCCACGGTCGGCCGACGTCGTGGCGACCCGTCCGACCCGCTGCCTCGTGCTCTCCCGATGGGAGTTCTGGGGGTTCGCGATGACCCAACCGCAGATGCTCCGGGGGATGCTCCAGGAGATGGCCCGCCGTCTGGTCGCGACCGACCGGGCCCTCTCTGAGTGACCGGGTCGTTCGCGCCCACGCCGGGCCTCGGGTTTCGATCGGAGGACGACCCGCCCGACCCTAGGTATTTCCGATTCGGCCCCGTCCGGTACGTTCGAGCGACGTGGACGATATCGACTACGCGATCTTCCGCTACCTCTCGCCCGACGGTCAGGTCCGGTTTTGGGCGTCCCGACGCGTGGTCGATCCCCGAGTTTCCGCGGGGGAGATCGCGGCCAAGGTCGGCCTCAGCGAAGCGGGCGTTCGCGCGAGGCTGCGCACCCTCCAGGACCAGGGATTTCTCCGCGGACGCGAGACCTGGCTCAATCCTTCGATCTTCGGCGCGTCGATCGTCGTGGCGGAGATCCCGATTCGGGACCCGGGGGACGCTCCACCACTGCTCCGCGAGCTGGCGCTGGTCGAAGGGGTCGTTTTCGCGAGGGATATCCTCGACGAGCGGGACCGCGCCGTCCGGGTCTACTACGTGGCCGACGTCCCGTCCGGTACCGACCGAAGAACCGCGCTGCTCCGTCGGCTCGCCCCGACGGGCCAGGTAAGGGGTCCGACCCCGTACTGGATCCCACCGTGCGC
>JASHQN010000177.1 GCA_030039135.1 Thermoplasmata archaeon
GCGTGCAGGCCGACCGCGTCGACCTTGACCAGCGCGAGGTCGGTGACGGCGTCGCCCCCCACGACCTCACCCGGGAGCTCCTGGCCATCGGCGAGACGTACGAGAAGACGGGCCGCCCCATCGACCACGTGCTGGTTCGTCACGAGGTAGCCCGACGAGTCGATGACGAAGGCCGTCGCCTCGGCGGGCGCGCCGAACGGTCCCCCCCATCGGCTCCTACGAACGAGCTTCAGGCTCTCGACGGATGCGACGCCCGGCCCCACCTCGGCGACGGCCGAGGTGATCCGTGACTCCAACTCGGTCAGCGCCATCGCCGTTCACGCTCCCGGGTGGTGGTGGGGCCCGCCCGGCTGGGGGCCACCCGGAGGCGAGATCGGCAGGGGATCGAGCGGAAGAGGGAAGTTCATGGTTCTCACTCCTCGAGGAGCGCGGCGAGCTTGGCATACAGATCCTCGAGCTCCTTCTCCTTCTTCCGGCCCCCCTCCCATCGGGCGTCCACGATCTGTACCAGGACGTCCGCGACCTTGTCGAGCCAAGGACCCTCGCGCGAGTCGAAGCGCTTGCGCAGCTTCTCGCGAAGTAGCTCGTTGTAGGCGCGGTACGCCGACCAGATCCAGGGACCGTACCGGCGTCGTCCGTCGTCGTCTCCCATCTCGTCCCGCTCCGAATGCCTCATCGGTGACCTTCCGGAACCGTAGTTCTACGCACCGTAGCGGGGGCCGTGGGATATTGACCGGGTCGCCCGGCGACCGGTCACGCCCGGGACGCTGGGCCCTCACGCCGGCCGACGGGATTTCTCGCCGAGCCGGGGGCGAATCAGGTAGCGTCCGCGTTAGCGGTCCGTTAAATCGGGGTCCGCGGCTGTTGCGTGCGATGGCGCGCGAGGACGCGTCGCGTCTCCCGACGGGCTCCGGTCGGCTCGACGACCGGATCCTCGAGGCGCTCCAGGGTCTTCACGGGCGCATCGCCTTCAGCGGCCTGCGTCGAGCGTTGGGCGCGCACCCGGAGTCGCTGTCGCGCGCCCTGCGTCGTCTCGAACGGGAGGGCCTCATCGAGCGCTCGGACGCTGGGTACCGTGCGATCGCTCCGGAGCTGCCCGCGGGGGCGTCGCTGACGGCGGAGCTCCGCCCGATCGCCGAGGTGCGGCTGCCTCTTGGTACTTCGGCCGGTTCCGTGCTGGGGCGGCTTTCCGGTCGGTGGTTCGGCAGCCTGCGCTGGGTCGGGGTGATCGACCGGGCCGCCGACCGCCTGCTCGCCTGGGCACGGCGGGACGGCTCGGGATTCGTCCTCCTGGGCATCCACGACGGAAGTCTGCGCGTCTACGTCCCCGATGACAGCGGGCCCGGAGAGCTCGGCGAGTCGGAGGACGCCGCGTACGAAGTGCTCTCGCACGCCGTGGACGCGCTCCGCCCCGCGGCGCCGGATGGCGGCGTCGAGTTCCTGAGAGCGGCCGAGCCGCCTCGGGCTCTCTGGCCCGTGGACAACTAACGGCCGGCGTTGCTCACCCTAATGAGCGCCGCCTCGCTCGGGCCGACCGCATGATCACGCCGGCGGCCGACCGAGCGCTCCCCGGAGGGGGGAGCGCCGCGCTCGAGGTGGATCACGTGTCGAAGTCGTTCGGTTCGACCCGCGCGCTCGCGGACGTAAGCTTCGCCGTCGCCCGGGGGGAGATCGTCGGGCTCCTCGGGCCGAACGGGGCGGGAAAGTCCACGACGATGAAGGCGATCCTCGGGCTGATCCACCCGGACGCCGGGCGGATCCGGGTCCTCGGCCGCGACGTGCTGGCGAATCCCGTAGCGACCAAACTCGAGATCGGGTACGTCCCCGAGTCGCCTTCCGTCTATGAGTTCCTCACCGGCGCCGAGTACCTCGACTTTGTCGCCGACATGTACGGTCTCGACCCGGCGACGCGGCGGGAGCGGATCCAGCCGTTCCTCGACGGGCTCGAGCTCGCCGGACACGAGAACTCTCTCATCAGCGGCTACTCCCAGGGCATGCGGCAGAAGGTCGCCCTGATCTCAGGCCTTCTTCACCATCCTCGGCTCCTCGTCCTGGACGAGCCGCTGAACGGGCTCGATCCCCGGTCCGCCCGTGTCGTCAAGGACCTCCTGCGCAGCCGCGCGTCCGGGGACGGGGTGGGGGTACTCTTCTCCACACACGTGCTCGAGATCGCCCAGGCGATCTGCGATCGGTTGGTGATCCTCGATCGAGGGATGGTCCTCGCTACCGGCACCGTCGACGCTCTCCGCGGCCGAGCCGGCCTCGCCGGGTCGGGACTCGAGGAGGTCTTCCTCGCCCTCACCGGGACCGGCGATCTCAGCGACGTGGTCGCCGCGCTCGCGAGGTGAGAGGGACCGTGGACGCCCACCGTGTCCGTCGTCTCGCTGCCGTCCTCGTGACCTCCCAGTTACGGTCAGGCCGGACGACTTCGGACCCGAGGAGCTTCCTCGGGCGGCCCGAGCTGATCGGCGTGGTCGATCTCGTCCTCGTCGTCGCGGCCGCCGGGCTCCTCGCACCGGCCGTGCTCTCCTCGTCCTGGCCGACCGCGACGTTCCGCGCCCCGGTCGAAGCGCTCCTCCCCTTCCTTCCCCTCGCGGCCGCCGGGGTCGTGCTCATCGCGGGGACGATGTTCGAGCTGACGACCACCGCGAAGTTCGCCGGCAGCGACGCCGCCAACTGGATGCCGATCCGCCCGAGCGAGTACGTGGCGGCGTCCGCGAGCGCGATCGCGTACTCGTACTCGCCGGCGATCGCGCTCCTGTTCGGGGGCCTCCTACCGGTCGCGTACGTGGAGGGCCTGTTCCCCGCCTACCTGCTCGCGGCGGTGCTCAGCCTCATCGCGCTGTTCGAGGGCGCGGTCCTCGTCGAGATGGTCCGTGCGTTCTCGAGCCGCGCCGGGAGCGTGGGCAGCGGACGGCGGGGGGCCGCGACGTTCGTCGTCCGGGCGGTGATCCTCATCCTCGTCATCCTCCTGCTCGACCTCGCGCTCAACCCCGTGTTCCTTCTCGGCGCGGTCCAACGGCTCTCGAGCTTCCCCGTGATCGCCGCCGCGATCCCGTTCTTCTGGTCGTCGCGTGCGCTCGCGGCGTGGAACGCGGGGGACCCCTTACTCGCCGCCGCGTTCTCGGTGGGTCAGGTCGGGTTCGTCGCGCTCCTCGGCTGGTGGGCCGCTCTCCTCCGCGTCCGGTACTGGGTGCCGGCGCCCGCCGAGTTCGAGGTCGGCGAGCACCGCTACGCGAGCTCGCATCCGATCCTCGCGGGCCTCGGGCTCTCCCGGCCCGAGACCGCGATCGTCTCGAAGGACCTCAAGGGCTACGTCCGCCGACGCGAGCTCCTCCCGCTCCTCGTGGTGCCGATCGTCCTCGTGCTCCTGCTCGCGATCGAGGGGGGAAGCTTCGGGCTCCTCGGCACGATCGTGTGGGTCGGTTGGGTCGCCGGCTTCTTCGGCCTCCTCCTCTCCTCGACGTCGGTCGGCCAGGAGCGCCGCGCTCTCCAGCTCCTCTTCGCCTTCCCGATCTCGCCTCGCTCGATCTTCCGCGCGAAGGCGACCGCGGTTCTCCTGCCGGTCCTGCTCGGCTCCGCACTGACGTCGATCGCCGTGTCCGTGTTCTTCCACTTCCCGGCGACGGCCGCGTTCGGTACGGTCGTCCTCACCGTGAGCGTGGGAGGGATCCTCGTGCTGTGGGGGCTGGTCTTTGCGAGCCGCTACTCCGATTTCCAGGATCGACCGCGCCCGCAGTTCGTCCGCCCGAGCGCGATGATCGCCGCCTCGCTTTCCGGGCTCATCCTGCTCGTCACCATCGTGGTGCCGGGGGCGTACGCCCTAGCGACCCCGACCTCGGGAGCCCTCGGGTTCGGTCTCGCGGCGGCCGGCATCGCGCTGGTCGCCGGTACCGTCGCGTACCTGCTCGCCCGGGCCGGCTTCGACACCCTGTTCCGCGAGCTACCGTTCTAGTCGGATCAGAGCGGGGCACCGCAGGTCGGGCACCGACCGTCGACCTCGTTGCCCAGGGATCCGCAGAACCGGCATCGGATCTTGACGACCTGCCGCTCGATGACGTGCGTCCCGACTAGGCCGGGCAGCGGCGCCTGGGGCGCGGTGCTCTTCGCCATCGCGATCGCGTTCACCCACGCCTCCGGCTCGAGCACGTCGAAGAGCGGACGACCGACCGTGAGCTCCACCACGAGGCGGTCCCGTCCGACGCGGCCATGGCGGACCGACGCGTTCCGCACCTGGGCGAGCGGGGCGTCGAGCACGGTCACGGTCTCCCTGCCGAGCATGATCCCGTGGACGACGCTGCGGGCGACCGACGACTCGAAGACGAGTCGCTGGGTGGTGAGGTAGAGGACCCCGGGGCCCCGGGTGCCGTCGGGGGTCTCGCCTTCCAGCACCGCGTAGGCGCTCCGCAGCCGGCTCTCCCCCGCGTGGAGCAGCATCCGGGTCCCTCCTACGGGGAGAGGTCGCCCGACGCTTAAGGTGGTCGCCGCGCGCACCGTCCTCGGGAAGGGGCGGCTCTCCCGGCCCGCGGTCCGGAAGACGCGAGGGCGCGACTGTACTGGGGAACTCCCGATCCTCTCGCCCCGGACAGGGGGTCGGTCGGGAGAGAACGGTCCCCGGTCACCAGCCGACAGGGTGCCCGTGGTTCTGCTCGTTGAGCCACTGTTGGAGGGGCTGGAAGTACTCGAGAAGACCCATCGCGTCCATCCGCCGCTCTCCCGTGACCGCTTCGAGTGCGTCCGGCCATTCGTGGCTCGACCCCATCCGCATCATCGACTCCAACCGTCGGCCCGCCGCGGCCGAGCCGTAGATCGACGCGCGATGGAGCGGGCCGGGAGCGTTCGTCACCTTCGCGAGCGCCCGGTGGAATTGGAACTGCAGGATGTGCGCGAGGAAGTAGCGCATGTAGGGCACGTTCGCGGCCACGTGGTACTTCGCGCCGGGATCGAACTCCTCTTCGCCGCGGGGGGCCGGCGGGGCGACGCCCTGGAGCGCGGTCCGCATCTCCCACCAGGTGCGATTGTACTCGGCGGGAGCGATCTCCTCGGCGAAGACGCGCCAGCGCCAGCGATCGACCACCAGGCCGAACGGCAGGAAGGCGATCTTCTCGAGGGCCCGCAGGAGGAGCGCGTCCAGGTCGTCGAGCGGGGGCATCGAGGGGTCGAGGAGGCCGACCTTCCCGAGGTACTCCGGGGTGATCGAGAGCGCGATCGTGTCGCCCAGGGCCTCGTGGAACCCGTCGTGAGCGCTGTCGCGGAAGAGGAACGGCTGGCCGGAGTACGCCCGATAGTAGTAGGCGTGGCCGAGCTCGTGATGGACCGTCGTGAAGTCCTCCGCGGTGATCTCCGTGCACATCTTGATCCGGAGGTCCTCGGCGAGATCGATGTCCCACGCGCTCGCGTGGCAGACGACCTCCCGGTCGCGTGGACGTTCGAGCATCGACCGCTCCCAGAAGGTCGAGGGGAGCGGAGCCAGACCGAGCGAAACGAAGAACCCCTCCGCGTAGCGGACCATGTCCTTCGCGGTGGTGCCCCGTCCGACGAGCGCCTTCGTGAGGTCGAACTCGCTCCCCGGTCCTGGAGGCGCGAGGAGCGGGTAGATCCCCTCCCACGACTGCGCCCACATGTTGCCGAGGAGATGGGCGGGGATGGGGCCCCGCTCGGGAACCTCGTCGGCCCCGTACTTCTCGCGAAGCCGCCAGCGCACGTACGCGTGGAGCGAACGG
>JASHQN010000001.1 GCA_030039135.1 Thermoplasmata archaeon
GTCGCCCTCACGGTCGGGCTCGGGCTCGCGTCGTTCGTGCTGTGCACGCGCCTCGCACCGGACCCGATGCGCTTCCTGATCGTCACGATCTTCATCGCGCTCCTCCTGCAGTACGTGTTCGAGTACTACTACCCGGTCGGCGTCGAACTGGTGCCCGGGCTCGTCCCGGCGAAGGACGTGCTGATCCTCGGAGTATCGCTCAACCCCGCGTACATCGCGGCGTCGGTGGTGACGGTCGTCCTCCTCGTCCTCCTCTGGGCGTGGATCGAGTGGACCTCCTACGGGCATGCCGTTCGCGCGGCCGCCGAGGACCCTGAGACCGCGGCCCTGTTCGGAATCCGGGTGCGGACTGTGTACCTGGTCGCAGTGGCCGTCTCCTCGGCGTTGGTCGCGATTGCCGCGGTGCTAATCGTCCCGGCCCAGGAGGCGACCCCCCAGATGTGGATCTACCCGTTCGTGATCGCCTTCGTCGTCGCGGTCGTGGGCGGACTCGCCAACTTCAAGTGGACGATCCCCGCAGCGTTCCTGATCTCCTTCACCCAGTTCACGGTTACGACCGAATTCCCGAGCGCGACGGGGGCCGAGGACATCGTCGCGTTCCTCGTCGCCATCGTGTTCATCATCGTACTGCCGCGAGGATTCGGAGGGATCGGACATGAGTCCTGACGCCGGGGACTCCGGCGGCCCCGCGGCCGGCACCGCGAGCGTCCCGCTCCACCGGCGACCCCTGGTCCCGTCCGCCCGCTACCCGTTGAGGACGCTCACTTCACCCACCTACCTCATCGCGATCGGCGTGATTGCGTTCTTCGCCTGGTGGGCGTCCGGCTCCCCGACGTCGTTCTTCGCGCTCTCGCTCGTCTACGCGAGCATCTTCATCACGCTCGCGCTCGCCTGGGACTTCTCCTCCGGCCTCACCGGGTATCTCAACTTCGGGCTCCCGTTCTTCTTTGGTCTCGGAGCGTTCACCGCCGGCTACCTCTCCTGGCACGGAAACCGCCAGGTGCCCGAGCTCCTCCTCGTCTCGTTCGGGATGGGGCTCCTCGCCGGACTGCTCTTCTCCCTCCCGACGCTGCGGCTCCGGGGTCCCTACTTCACGCTGCTTTCCCTCCTGCTCCCCCTCATCGGGGCCGACTTCATCATCGCCTTCTGGACCCAGCTTCACCTGCCCACGGAAGGGTTCGAGTTCCTCCCGTTCCTCGCGAGCACGCCGGAGGCGGAGCTCGTGCTCCTCTCGGTGGTGAACGGCGTGCTGCTGACCGCCTTCCTCCTTCTGCGAGACTCCCACTTCGGGCTCGTCCTGCGCGGCATCCGGGACGACGAGGATGCGCTCGGCTCGGAGGGGATCTGGACGTTCCCGTACAAGGTGGCCGCCTTCACGCTCGCGAGCGGGGTCGTCGCGTTCAGCGGAGCCACCTACGCCCTGGTCTACACCTACGGGGGGGTCGACACGTTCGACTTCATCTTCATCCTGTTCCCGGTGCTCATCGTCATCCTGGGTGGGATCGGCGAGCTCGCCGGCGCGGTCCTCGCCGGCTACCTCGTCATCCTCCTCTACCAGTACCTCTCCCCGATCCTCTCGACCCTGACGTTCATCATCCTCTCGGTCATCGCGATCCTCCTCGTCCTGTTCCTCCCGGGAGGGCTCCTCAAACCGATCCGTTCGTTCGTGCGGTTCATGCGCACCGGAGCGCCGGCATGAGCCTCCTCGAGGTCGCCGGGGTCTCCCGGTCGTTCGGCGGGAACCGGGCCGTCGACGACGTCTCGTTCGACATGGGAGTCAACACGCTCGCGATCGTCGGCCCGAACGGCGCGGGGAAGACCACGCTCCTCAACCTGATCGCGGGGGTCCTCCACCCGCAGAAGGGCTCGATCCATTTCGGCGGACGGAACGTGACCCATCTCGCCCCGTGGAGAATCGCCCGTCTCGGGATGGTGAAGACCTACCAGGTCGTCCGCCCCTTCCGCACCCTCACCGTCGAGGAGAACCTCGCTCTCTTCGCCAAACTCCGCAAACATGTGCGCATCGAGCCGATCCTCGCCACCACCGGACTGACGGAGGTCCGCCGCCACTACGCCGGAGCCCTCCCGTTCGGGCTCCAGAAGCGGCTCGAGCTCGCGAAGGGCCTCGCCGCCGATCCGGATCTCCTCCTCCTCGACGAACCGATCGGAGGGCTGAGCCGCGAGGAGGCCGAGGGGTTGCTCGCCTCCCTCGCGGCACTGAAGAGCTCCGGTGTCCGGATGATCGTCGTCGAGCACCGTCTTTCGGAGATCTTGCCGATCGTGGATCGCGTGGTCGCCCTCGACCGGGGACGGTTGATCTTCGACGGGACCCGGGAGGAGTTCTTCCGGGACCCCGCCGTGCGCACGGCGTACCTCGGGAGGTCGGATGCTGCGGGTTGAGCACCTCACGGCCGGCTACTACGGCTCCACCGTCCTCGATGAGGTCTCCCTCTCCTCGGGCGAGGGTATCACGCTCGTCATCGGGCCGAACGGCGCGGGCAAATCGACCCTGGTCCGCTCGATCGTCGGGTCGCTCCGACCCGTGTACGGCGAGGTCCGTTTCGAAGACCGCCCGATCCAGACCCTCCCGGCCGAGGCGATCGCGGATCTCGGCATCGCCACCGTGCCCGAACGGGCGCGCCTCTTCGGCGACCTCCGGGTCATCGACAACGTGCGGATCGGCTCGCGCCTCGCCAAGCGGCGGGGCGAGAAGGTCGATTTCGACGCCGACCTCCGCGAGGTCTGCGATCTCTTCCCGGACCTACAGGCGAAGCTGAACGACCCGGCGCGCAGCCTGAGCGGGGGCCAGCAGCAGATGGTGTCGATCGCGCGGGCGCTCGTCGCCCACCCGAAGTTCCTCGTGATGGACGAGCCCACGACCGGACTTCACCCGGTGCTCGTCAAGGAGCTGATCGTCAAGATCGAACACGTCGCCCGTGACCTTCCGATACTCCTCACCGAGCAGAACGTTCTCCAGACGGTGCCGATCGCCTCGCACGTCCATCTGATCGAGGCGGGGCGCGTCGTGCTCTCGGGGACCCCCGGGGAGATCCTGGCCAACGACCGCGTGCGCCGCGTCTACCTCGGAGAACGCGGGGAGACCGCGCCGGCCGCTCCCACGGAGGCAGGATAGCTCCATGCCGGTCGCTCGACGCAACGGAGCCGAGATCTACTACGAGGTACGGGGGGAGGGTCCTCCGCTCCTCTTGCTCGAGGGCCTCGGCTACGGACTCTGGATGTGGCGCGGGCAGTCGCCCGCGCTCGAGAAGGAGTTCCGGCTCGTGCTCGTCGACAACCGGGGGGTCGGCCGCAGCTCTCCGCTCCCGGGACCGTACACGATCCTCGAGTTCGCCCGGGACGCGCTCGCCGTGCTCGACGCGGAGAAGCTCGAGCGGGTGGCCGTCCTCGGCGTCTCGATGGGAGGGCTCATCGCGCAGGCGCTCGCGGAACTCGCTCCCGGCCGCATCGACGCGGCGATCCTCGTCTCGACGCTGGCGGGCGGCCCCGACGCACGGCCCATGCCCGCCGAGACCCTCGCCGAGCTGATCCGAGTGGTCCCCGGCGAGACCCCGGCGGACCGGATCCGTCGCACGATGCGCCTCGCGCTGACCCCGACGTTCCTACAGGAGCACGCTCCCGAGCTCGAGGCGATCATCGCCGACCGGCTCGCCGCCCTCCAGCCGCCGGAGCAGTGGACGTACCAAGCGATGGCCGGCCGAGCGTTCGACGCTCGCGCGAGCGATGCCCGGCTCTCGATCCCCGTGCTCATCCTCACGGGGACCGAGGATCGAGTGGTCCCGTGGGCGAACTCCCTCGTGCTCTACCGCCTTCTGCCCCGGGCCTCCCTCACGATCTTTCACGGACAGAACCACCTCCTCCCCATCGAGCGCGCGACGGAGTTCAACGACGCCGTCGCGCGGTTCCTTCGATCGGTCGCGGACGGGACCTTCGCGCCTGGCGGCGAGGAAGTGGGATGACGGCCATCACCGGCGCGCCCTCGAACGGCGTCTACCGGCCGCGGGCGGTCGCGCGACGGTTCTGGCTTCCCATGAGCGTCGAGCAGGAAGCGCGGGGGTTCGGCGAGCAACACGTCCGCGCGTGGCGCGAGACGCTCCTCGACGGAGGCGGGCGGGGACTGCCTCCCGCTGCCCCGCCGGGAGGTCGGTAGACATGGCGGTCGCACGGCGGAACGAGGCGGAGATCTACTACGAGGTACGGGGATCGGGTCCCCCACTCCTCCTCGTCGAGGGCCTCGGCTACGGACTCTGGATGTGGCGGGCCCAGGCGCCGGCCCTCGAGAAGAGCTTCCGATTGATCCTCTTCGACAACCGCGGGGTCGGCCGAAGCACGCCGCTTCCCGGCCCGTACAACGCCGCCGAGTTCGCCCGGGACGCGCTCGCGGTGCTCGATGCGGAGGGGATCGACCGGTCCGCGGTCCTCGGGGCATCGATGGGCGGAGCGATCGCACAGGCGCTCGCGGCGCTCGCTCCCGAACGGGTCTCGGCGCTCGTCCTCTCGTGCACGCTCCCCGGCGGACCCGGGTCGAAGCCGATGCCGCCTGAGACGTTCGCCGAAGTGACGCGCCCGGTCCCGGGGGAGTCCGAACCGGACCGACTGCGCCGGACCATGGGGGTGGCGATGACGCCCGGATTCCCCCGCGAACGGCCCGAGGTCGTCGACGCGATCGTCGCGGACCGGCTCCAGTCGCCGACGGACCCGACGCAATGGATGTACCAGGCGATGTCGCTGCGCGACTTCGACGCCACCGCGAGCGACGCCCGGCTGTCCTGTCCCGTCCTCCTCACGACCGGGACGGCCGATCGGGTCGTGCCCTGGACGAACTCCCTCCTGCTCTACAAGCTGATCCCGAAGACGTCGCTCGTCCTGTTCCGGGGCCAGAACCACCTCCACCTGCTCGAGCGGGCCGCCGAGTTCAACGACGCCGTGACGCGTTTCCTGGCGACACCCTCGAACGGGATCCCTCCCGGCCAGGTCGAGGAGGTGGGCTAGATGACGGGGTCCGTGGGGATCGTGTCCTACGGGCTCTACGTCCCCCGTGGGATCGTGACGGCCGCCGCCCTAGCGCACCAGTTCCATCTGCCCGTCGAAGTGGTCCGGAAGAAGCAGGGGTTCGACCGCAAGCACGTGAGCGCGCCGGGGACGATGCCGAGCGACATGGCGCTGCGGGCGTCCCGGATCGCTCTCGAACGGGCGCGCGAGCGGGGGATCGACCGGTCCGACATCGGGCTCGTCGTCTACTGCGGCTCGCAGTGGAAGGACTACCACATCTGGTTGATGAGCACGTTCCTGCAGGACCGGCTCCGGATCCCTCGTGCCTTCGCCTTCGACGTCTCGGCGATGTGCGCGGGGATTGTCTTCGGGCTGTACGCGGCGAAGAACTTCCTCATCGCGGACCCGAACCTCCGCGCGATCCTGCTCGTGGGCGCCTCGAAGGAGTCGTACATCGTCTCCCCCCGGGCCCCGATGAGCCAGTGGATGGACAACTTCGCGGACGCCGGGGTCGCCGTCGTGGTCGCGCGGGACCGTTCCGAGAACCTCGTGCTCGCCTCGGACTTCCTGAGCGACGGTTCCCTCTCCCTCGCCCCGGTCGAAGCCGGCGGTGGGGCGCGTCACCCGGTCTATCCCGCGTACGCTCGCGCGGGACAGGTGTACGCCGAGACGCTCCTTCCCGAAGCGGTCTTCCGGCGCCGGATGGACGCGGTCTCGCTTCCGAACTTCGTCCGGGTCATCCGGAACTCGGTCGCGCAGAGCGGTCTCTCGCCGACCGACCTCCGTCTCGTGCTCCTCAACCACATGAAGCGCTCGTTCCACCACGCCATCCTCGAAGAGGTCGGCGTGCCGGCCGATCGCGCGGTGTACCTCGACCAGTATGGGCACAGCCAGTCGGCCGACCAGATCCTGGCCCTCGACCTCGTGCTCTCCGCCGGGACGTTCGTCGAGGGACCGGTGGTAATGGCCGCCGCGGGAAGCGGGTACGTCTGGGGATCGACTGTCGTGCGCTGGGGGTAGGAGGCAGATCCCGTGCGCCTCGACCTGACCCGACGACTGGCCCAGCGGTACGGCTCCCGGATCGCGCTCACCGACGCGAGCCGCGGCGGTGCGGTCTCGTTCGCGGACCTCGACCGAAAGGCGGTCGCCGTCGCGGTCCGTCTCGAGGAACTCGGCCTGCGCGGCGGGGACCGCATCTCCGTCCTCTCCGGCCCGGATGAGGAGATGGTCGCCCTCCTCTTCGGCGCGGTCAAGATCGGCGCGATGCTCGTCCCCCACAACCTCCGGCTTGCCCCGGCGGAGATCGCGGCGGACGTAGAACGGGTCCGGCCCGCGCTCGTCGTGCGCGGACGCTCCGTCCCGCCCGAGCTCGGGGCGGTCGCCGGCTCCGGACGCCGCACGGCGGTCCTCGATGAGCTGACCCGGACGGACCCCGGACCGGGACCCCGTTCGTTCGACCTCGGCGACTGGGAGTCCCCGGCGCTCGTGCTCTTCACCGGGGGGTCGACCGGCCGTCCGAAGGGAGCCGTCCTCAGCCTCCGGGCGCTCTTCATGAATGCCCTCGCGACGGCCGAGGGCTGGAGGCTCACCGCGGACGACTCGACGATCACGGTGTTCCCGATGTTCCACACCGGCGGCTGGAACGTGCTGCTCCTCCCCCTCCTCCTCGTCGGGGGGCGGACGGTCTTCCTGGATCGGTTCGATCCCGCGGAGGTCCTCCGCCTCCTCGACGCCGAGCGGCTGACGATCCTCGGAGGGGTGCCGTCGATGCTGATCGACCTGGTCGGGCGCCCGGAGTTCGCCCGGGCCTCGCTGACCTCGCTGCGGTTCGCGAAGAGCGGCGGGGGACACTCTCCTCCGTCCGTCGTGAACGCGTTCCGGGAGCGCGGGATCCCGTTCTACCAGGGCTACGGGCTCACCGAGGCCGGACCGAACCTGCTCTACTCGACGACGGACGACCTCGCCCGGCCCGGCACGATCGGGCGGGCGAACCTCCTGGTCGACCTGCGCCTCGTCGACGAGGAGGGGAAGGAGAGCGACGTCGGGGAGCTCCTCGTCGGCGGACCGGTCCTGTTCTCCGGCTACCTGGACGACCCGGGGGCGACGGCGGACGCCATGGCGGGACCGTACGTGCGCACGGGCGACGTGCTGCGCCGCGATGCCGACGGGTTCTACTACTTCGTCGGGCGGACGAAGCTGATGTTCAAGTCGGGTGGGGAGAACGTCTACTTCTCCGAGGTCGAGCAGGCGATCGAGTTGCACGCCTCGGTCGTCGAATCGGCCGTGATCGGGGTCCCCGACCCGAAGTGGGGCGAGGTGGGCCGGGCGTTCCTGGTCGAGCGGACCCCGATCCCCGACGACGACCTGCGCCGCTATCTCCGGGAGCGCCTCGCCGCATACAAGGTGCCGAAGACGTTCGTTCGGTTGACCGAGATCCCGCACACGCGCGCGGGCAAGAAGGATTATCCCCGGCTGCGGCGGGAGGCCGGACCGTGACGGGGACCCGGACGACGTCCCGTCCTTCGGGCTCGCCCGTCGCCCGCGTCACCGACCCCGCTCCGCTCGCGGTCCGGGGGAAGACCTCCCGGGGCCAGCGCACGCGGCGACGTCTGATCTGGGCCGCGGAGAAGGTGTTCGGCGACGTCGGGTTCTACGACGCCCGAGTCTCCGAGATCACCCGGGCGGCCGGCGTCGCGCTCGGCACCTTCTACCTCTATTTCCGCTCGAAGCACGAGCTGTTCGACGCGCTCATCCAGGCGATCAACCACGATCTCCGCCGAACGTTGTCGGAGGGCACGCAGCACCTTTCGAGCCGGGCCGACGCCGAGGCGCGGGGCCTCGAGATCTTCTTCTACGACTTCCTGCCGCGCCACCGCAAGCTCTACCGGATCATCAAGCAGGCCGAGTTCGCCAACCCGCGGATCTTCGAGTGGTACTACCGACGGATCGCCGACGGCTACGCGCAGCGACTGAGGGC
>JASHQN010000178.1 GCA_030039135.1 Thermoplasmata archaeon
TTCCGGCTCGCGACCAGTCCGGCGAACGCCACGCTCGATCGCGCGACCGGCGCGAGGGCGGACTCGTCGTACTTCCCCATGCTGGCGACGACGACGAACGCGTCCGGCGTGAGGTGCGGGCCGATCTCCTCGATGCGCCCGACGACCGCGTCCACGTCCGGGAGCTCGGTCGGATCGGCGCCGGGAGCCACCATCACCACACGGTAGCCCAGCACGGGGGCGAGCACGGCGAGGCTCGTGGCGACCGGCGAGTCGCCCACGATCACGAGGTTCGGCTTCGGCAGATTCGGCTCGATGAAGATCTCCACGGTTCCTCCGCTTTGACAGGACATCGGTCGTTCGACCACACCTTCCGCTGCCTCCGATTCGGGGAGCGGATTCGGCGCGACCCGCAGCACGCGCGATGAGCCTTCGGCGAGCGCGCGCCGGGCCTCGGTCACGAGGGTGTGCTCGGTGCAGGCCCCGCCGACCCAGCCGACGTGAGAGCCATCCTCGCGGACGATCGCCTTGTAGCCGGGCCGGCCCGAGGTGGGCCGCACCGTCCGGACCACCGTCGCGAGCGCGAACGGCACGCGCTGGGCACGGAGCTCCCGAGCGATCCCGTCGATGTCCGGACCCCGGAGGAGCCGCTTCGGGAGCGGATGGTCCTTCGGAGCCGCATGAAGGCTCCAGCGCGGCGCGGCGACCCGGTCGAGCACCCGGCCGAGCGGCTCCCCTCGCGCGAGCGCGCCCTCGATCCCCGCGAGCTCGGCTTCCGTGTCGATGTCGACGAGGATCCCCGGGTCGTCCACGGGCACCTCGCGGATCTCCGAGGAATGCCGGGGGAATAGGCCACGGCAGCCCACGTCACCCTCCAATCGGTCGAGCTCGGGGGCGAGAGTGGCGTCGAAGACGACCGGGTTGCCCCAGACTCCTTTGTAGGTCGGGATGAAGATGGCGCCGTCGCCCGATTCCGCCCGCCGAACGAGCGCCCGCACGGTCGTCGGAGATACGAAGGGCTGGTCGCCGAGGATCGTCATCACGTTCCTCACAGAGGCGCCCACCGCCCGGACCCCGCTCCGCAACGAGCTGCTCATCCCGTCTTGGAATCGCGGGTTCTCTACCACGGTCGTTCCATCCAGGTCGACCCGGGCTCGCACGTCCGCCGCATGGTCCCCGAGCACCACGACGATCCGATCCACACCAGCGTCGCGCACGATCTGGAGCGTGCGCTCGAGCATCGGCCGACCGGTCACCGAGGCGAGCGGTTTCGGCCGGCCCATCCGGGACGAGGTCCCGGCCGCGAGGACGACGGCCGTCGTTCCGTGACGGGGCCCCGGCGTACGGATCGGGCGGCTCCTCGCAGTAGCCACGTCTTCGATAGGCCCCCGAGCGGGGTAAGCCTTGCGACGCGCCGCGCGCGCCGACGGCGCGATGGCCGCGGCAGGGCTAAGAGGCCCCGCAGCGGTCCGGCCTCGCTCGTGTCGGCCCGCCCGATCTCCTGGGAGGCTCCCCCGGACCTCGTCACTCGACCGGATCAATTGCCGGCGGGAGCGTGGAGGGCATTCGACCTCCTCGACCGGGAGCAAGTGCTGAGCTGCTGGCGTACGGGCCTCGGATACCTCGTCCTCACAAACCTGCGGGTGATCGAGGTCGTCCGTAAGCTCGAGGTCTTCCGCTCGGCCGCCTGGACCGAAGGCCGTGAGTTCTTCTTCTACAACCTCCAACCGCCCCGGGTCGTCCTTGGCCGGTTCGTCCAGCTCTCCGAGCAGTACGAGGAAGGGGGCCGCTCATCGCGCTTCGGGGTTCAGGACCCGGAGGCCGTCGCGGAGACGATCGCGGCGGCGATCGAGCCCGGGCGCCGAGATTGGGTGGAACGGAGGGCCACGGCCCAGCAGCTGATGGACGCGCGTCGCCACCAGCGGGAGGCGATCGCGAGAGCGGCAACCGCGGGCCTCTCCCCCGATATCGTCCGGGTCCCCTGCGCGTACTGCGGGAATCCGATGCCGGTGCTGGCGAGGCGCTGCCCGTCGTGCGGCGCCCCGGCGTCGTGAGGGGGACCGCGCGCTGTTGCTCGAGATCTACTGGCCCGCGTTCGTAGTAGCGTTCCTCGTCTCGCTGCTGGAGCTCACGGAGGTCGTCGCCCTGGTCTTCGCCTTGAGCTCTGACGCCGCGTCCATCCGCCCCGGGGCCTTCGGGGCCACCGCCGGGGTCACGGTAGTGGCCCTCATCGCCATAGGCTTCGGAGCGGTTCTCCTGCTGGTGCCTCGATCGGTCCTTCTCTGGGCCGCGGCGGCCGTCCTGGCCGGTTTCGGGGTCTACCTCTTCCGCGGCACGTTGAGGGCCTACCGTCGGGCCGCAGCCGGCGGCCCACCTCCGAAACAACGAGGGACTCTCGCCTTCAGCGGCGGGTTCACGGTCGGCGTGGTGGAAGCGACCGAGGCCGTGATCGTACTGCTGGCGATCACCGCCGCCGGCTACGGGTTCTCCGCGGTCGTCGGCGCAGTGCTCGCCGGCGCGATTCTCGTGGTCGTTGCGTTGGTCGTCCACCAGCAGATCCGGCGCATCAAGGTCCTATGGCTCCGGCTCGGGGGCACGGCGCTATTGTTCACTTTCTCGATCTTCTGGGCGGGCGAGGCCGCCGGCGTCCCCTGGCCGGGCAGCGACCTCATCCTGATCCCTCTCGTCGTCGGGTCCGCCCTCGTCGTGAGAGGACTGATCGCCCTCATGATGCGAGGCTCGACGTCGGCCGCGCGCCCGAGCCCCCCGTCGGCGTAACTTAACTTTGTGAACTCGTAAGTGTATAAACTCCCGAGCCGTCCGTCCCCCGGATGGAGCCGACCGATCCAGACGACCTTGCGCACGGTTACTCGTCGGCGAAGCGCGAGATCCTCCTGCTCCTGAAGAAACGGCCCGGCGTATCGCTCGCCGAGCTCGCTCGCGCTCGAGGGATCTCGAAGGTCGCCGCCCTCCGTCACGTCGGTGCCCTGGAAGAGCAGGGGCTGGTGGAACGATCGTACGAGCACCGCAACGTCGGGCGGCCGTCGGTCCACTTCCGTCTGAGCCGCCGCGCCAGCGGGATCTTTCCCCAGGCATACGCCCAGATGTCGCTCACCGCGCTCGAGTTCATCGAACGTCGGCTCGGGCGGGAGGCGGTCGTCGAGGCCCTGCAGGAGCGCGCGCACGACGTGGAGGACCGGAATCGGGTCCGCCTGACGGCGCCCGATCTCCGCCGCCGGGTCGAAGCGCTCGCGCAGCTCCGCAGCGAAGGGGGCTACATGGCGGAGGCCACGGGTGGCAAGCGCTCCACGGTCGAAATGCGTGAGCACAACTGCCCGGTCCTCGCGATCGCCGGGGTGTACCCCGAGGCCTGCGAGGTCGAGCGACGGATGTTCGAATCGATGCTCAAAGCCCGGGTCGAAACGTCGCACCGAGTCGTCGCCGGCGACCCGGTGTGTCGGTTCCTCGTTCGGCCGCGCCCTCCCGAGGCACCGTGACCCCCGCCTCCCGGGCGACCGCGCGCGCCGCGGTCGTCACCGGGGCGAGCCGCGGGCTCGGCGCGGTCCTCGCCCGTCTCCTCGCCGGGGAAGGCTTCTCTCTCGTGCTGAACGCTCGGGACGCCGCGAGGCTCGAGCGGGTGGCAGGCGAGCTCAGGGCGCGCGGTTCGCAGGTCACGGTCGTTCCGGGCGACCTCACTGAATCCCGCGTACGCGAGCGGATCGCGACCGCCGTCGACGCGGAATCCGGCCTCGACCTCCTCGTCAACAACGCCGCAAGCCTCGGGCCGACGCCGCTGCCGACTCTCGATGCGGTCGGGCTCGCGGATCTCGAACGAGTCTACCGCGTCAACGTCGTCGCGCCCATCGCCCTGGTCCAGGCGCTCCTCCCCGCGCTTTCGGCCCGGCGAGGTCTCGTGATCAACCTCTCGAGCGACGCCGCGATCGGGGGCTACCCCGGTTGGGGTAACTACGGTGCGAGCAAGGCCGCCCTTGATCTCGCCTCCGTCACGATGGCTCACGAACTCGCCTCCCGCGGCGTGTCCGTGGTGGCGGTCGACCCCGGGGACCTCAAGACCCCGGGCGCTGAGCCGGCCTTCTCGCCCGAGGAGTTCGCAACCCGACCTCCGCCCGAGGTCACGGGCCCGTTCTGGCTCTGGCTCATCGGCCAGCCCCCGTCGGCCGTTACCGGGCGTCGGTTCCGGGCGCAGGCGGATCATTGGGGGGCGGAGAACGTTCCGTGAGCGGGTTCGACTTCGAGCGGCCGAAGGAACTCGAGGCCACGATGCCGGCGGAGGAACGCGGGATCGGTCGGGACGGCGTTCGGCTACTCGTCACCGGGCCGTCGGGGGTCGAGCACGCCTCGTTCCGCGATCTGCCCGAGCATTTGCGTGCGGGCGACCTCTTGGTCATCAACGAGAGCGCGACCGTGCCCGCGAGCCTGCCGGCGCACGGCCGATGGGGGGACTTCCGCCTCAACCTCTCGACCGATTACGGAGGCGGGACCTGGCTCGCCGAGCCGAGGTGGGGCGCGGCCCAGCCCGGCCCGATACCGATGGACCCCGGTACGGAGTTCGAAGCGGCCGGCGTGCCGTTCCGAACGATCGAGCCGTTCCCGGGGATCGAACGGCTCTGGTTCGTTCGCGCCCTCACGGACCTCTCGGGCCCGATGCGCGAGCTCGGCACCCCGATCCAGTACGCCTACGTACGGCGCCCGTACCCGCTCACGACGTACCAGACGGTCTTCGCGCGCGTGCCGGGGAGCTCGGAGATGCCCTCGGCCGGTCGCCCGTTCACCCCGCGCGTGGTTCGGGCTATCGCCGAGCGAGGGATCCGGATCGCCTCCGTCTGGCTCCACGCTGGAGTATCGAGCCTCGAAGGTGCCGGAACGACGCTCCCGCCCGTGTACCCCGAGCCCTTCGAGGTCGGTCGAACGACCGCCGACCTCGTCAACCGGGCCCGCAGCGAAGGAGGACGGGTGGTCGCTGTCGGGACGACCGTCCTCCGGGCGCTCGAGACCTCCTGGGACGGCGGCCAGGTGGTCCCGCGGCGGGGATTCACGCGACTCGTTCTCGGTCCGGGGCGCTCGGTCCGCTCCGTGGATGGGCTGATCACGGGCCTTCACGACCCGCGAACCTCCCATCTCGCCCTCGTGTTCGCCTTCGCGGGAGAGCACTCGGTGCGAGCCGCCTACGCGGAGGCGGTCGAGCGCCGCTATCTGTGGCACGAGTTCGGCGACAGCCATCTCGCGTGGGCTGCGCGGGCCAGCTGATCGTCCCGCGAGGTCCGGGCGCCGAGCCGAGTTGCGGAGCAGGGGATCAGCCCTGGGCGACTCGAGGCTCCTCGCGCGGGGCGGGCGGGGCCGCCCGCCCGGTCCTCCAGTTGGCGACGAAGAGGAGGGGGGCGGCGATCACGAGGGGGAGGTAGGCCAGGGAGCCAACCGTCGGGGACGAAAGGGCGTAGCCGAGGATCGCGAGGGCCACGAAGAGGAACAGGAGCCCGGCGCTCGCGGCGGCCAGTCCGTCGGAGACCCGCGAGGTTCCCCCGGTCGCCATGTTCGGCTATAGAAAAGAAAGGAAGGGGAAGAGGTTGGCCCCGGACGCCTCCGGCCGCGCTAGACTGGCAGGATCTTGCGACCGTAGTTCCAATTGGTCAGGTCGGCGTACGCCACGTAGACCGCCGTGAGGCCGGTGAGGATGATCTCCGCGCCGACCGCTTGGAGCTCCGTGTGGGTGAAGCCGGGGGGGCTCGCGCCCGCCTGCCACCACTGGACGGTGAGCAGGATGAAGGCGATCGTCAGGAACAGGAACACCGCCGTGATCCCGATCCCGTGCTTCGGCGCGTTGATCAGGAAGGCGAGGGTGAACACGAACCAGACGAACGTGAACGCGGCGATGTCGTAGGCCCCGGTGACATGTCCCGCGAACACGTAGTTCACTACGAGATTATTGAACGCGAGCCAGAACATGCCGTAGCCGGTAAACGCCGTGCCGGCGAACATGTTCCCCTTCCGCAAGGCGATGACTCCCGCAATCACCTGGGCCGCCCCTCCGAAGAAGATCGCCATGGAGAGCAGGGACCCCCAGAGGATCCACCCCCCATCGTTCAGCCCGGCCAGGATCGTGGTCGTCCCAAAGCCCATCAACCCGAGGGTAGCTGGGCTCGCCCACCATTCTGGCTTCTCTTCGACCTTCGGCGGGGCTTCCTTAAACCCGCGTGCCGTTTCCATCGTCTCGGTCGCCGGCATGGTACGGCGTCGCACGCGATTCGGCTACTTGAACCCTCTCGTACCTATTTAGATGGGTTTTACGACAGAACGAAGGGGCCGATCCGGGGGACCTCGGGCGTCCGGCCCGCCCGGGGGAGTTAAGGGCCTGGTGGGGCCTGTCGCGGCCGCCATGGAGGACCGGAGCGAGCTCAGTCGCATTGTCTTCGGCCAGACCCGGGTCGTCCTCACGCGAGACCTCTCGGTCATGAACCCGAACCTCGTGGTGGGTGCCCAGGGTCTGGTCGTGGGCAAGCTCGCGAACTACACGCTCAAGGTCGCCTTCCCGCAGGTCACGGTCGGCGTGAACTGGAAGGACTGCGACATTGTCCCCGGGAAGACCGGGATGCCCACCCTCGCGGATCAGCCGAAGGTCATCCCAAAGCCTCGCCAGATGGGCGAGGAGTAAGCCGACGGTCTCCCGGGAATGGGCCGCCTTCCGGACGGAGGGCTCGGCCTAGGGCCTGGGCAAGGGAAGCAACCGCTCGATGAGGGGCGGGACCTCCCGGAGGTCGGCGGTCCGGTAGGGGACCGAGTCGCGATCGAAGCTCGGCGCGTAGTTGAGGTCCCGGTACTCGGGCGCGTACTCGTGGAGGCCGGTGAACAGGATCGCCGCCCGCAGCTGAGCTCGACGAGCCCCCTCGATGTCCGCCCAACCGTCGCCGACGTGGACGGCGAGATCTGGGGTGGAACCGATCCGGTCCAGCGCGGCCCGGAAGATCTCGGGCGACGGCTTCGCCCACGGCTCCTCGTCGCTGAAGGTGTAGCGTTCGACCAGGCCATCGAAGCCGAGCCCCCCGAGCGCTCCGCGCAGGAACCGACCGGGCTCGCCCACGGTGTTCGAGACGATCCCGACCCGATAGCCCTGGTCCCGGAGCCGTCCGAGAACCTCGAGCGCGCCGGGCGCTGGGATGAACTCGGTCTCCTGGATCAGCCGATCGAGCTCGTCCAGGTAGGCGTCCGGCCGCGCGACCCGCCCCGTTGCGTTCGCGGCCCGAGCGAGCTGCTCTGCCGGGGTGACGGTCTGGCCCTCGTGGGAGAGGGCCACGGCCCGGCGCACCTCGCGCTCGAACGCGCCCCGAAGCTCCCTTTCCCCAAGGGGGGCCGCTCCCGGAACGAGGGCCGAATCCGCGAGCACGCGGGTGGCGGCGTCAAACTGCCGGTGCAGGTATTCCGTCTCCGCCGCCGGCCGGAGGTGGACAAGGGTGTGCCAGAGATCGAACGTGACCGCCGGCCGCCGATCCATGTCTACGGATCGAACGAGCGATCGATCGGCTATAACCCGGTCCTATCGCTCGCCGCCGGACCTGGGCTCGATCGCCCCCGGGGCCGCGGGCGGCTCGCCGGCCTTGCCTCCCTGGAGGAGCGCCCGTCGCGCTGGTGCAGGTAGGTCAGCACCTCCTGCGCGCTACGGTCCGGCGGGAAGACGGGGTAGAACACCTTCTCGATCCGGCCCTGGTCCGCTACGAACGTCAGGCGCTTGAGGAGCCTCCTGCCCTGGAGGGGGAAGGTGTAGGTCTTACCCTCGAAGACCAGCGTCGGTTCCTTGAGACGGGCGACGAACGTTGGGAGCTTCAGCGCGGACGCGAGCCGGAAGTCCGAATCGTTGAGCAATGGATACGGGAGTCGCGTCCGTTCGGCGAACTCGATCTGCTCGCGGAGACCCTGCTCGGGGTCCTGACCTTGCCCGCTCACCCCGTACACCTTGCAGCCGAGCTCCTCGAAGGCTGGGTGGTTGTCTCGGTAGCCACAGTTCTCGAGCGTGCATCCCCGCGCTCCGGGGATCTCGCTCCACTCCCCCGGGATGGGAATCCCGGGCGCGACCGTAGCCGGATAGCAGACAAAAACCGAGAGTTCTCTACCCGCGACGGCGACGTCGACAGAACCTCCCCGGGACGATCGAAGGCGCAGGACGGGAAGGCGAGTCCCCGGAAGATGGCGCGCCGCCCCGTCGTCGGTGGGAGCGGGAAGCCCCGGCGGAAGGGAAAACAGGTCAACGTCGGTCCGAATCGGTTCTCTCGTCACGCGAATCGTTCCGACGAACGCGACTGACGCTAAACCTTGACGGCCCTCCCGTGGAGCATCAGCGCCGTCCTCGTGGATCGCCCGGTCGGAGAGCCTCTGCCGTGCTCGGTCCCTGGGGGCCAGACACGGGATGTCATCGGACCCGGCACGACATTAGCGAGACCGCCCTTCTCTCGCCGTGGAGAGCGAGCGCCCCCGGCTCCTCGTTACGCTCCGGCAGCGGGACGCGACGCGCCGTGCGGTCAACGAGCTCGTGCCGGGCGTTCCCTGGGCCTTCGCGGACCCGGGCGAGACCGCGCGCTGGGCGGATGTCGAGGCCATGCTGATCGGCTCGCTCGTACGGGAGCTCGAGGATTTCGACCCTCGATCGACCCCGCGGCTCCGGTTCGTGCAACGCGTCTACACGGGACTCGACGGGATGCCGTTCGACCGGTTCCCACCGGACGTCGCGATCGCGGGAAACGTGGGTGCCTTCGGTCCGTTCGTCGCCGAACACGCCCTGGCGCTCGCCCTGGCCGCGGCCCGGGACCTGTATGAGGCCCGGCAGATGGTGCTCGACGGAAAGCTTCGGCCCGCGCCTCGGCAGCGGTCACTCTACGGCGCCACCGCGGTGATCCTCGGCTATGGTGCGATCGGCCGGGAGATCGGGACCCGATTGGCCGGATTCGGCTCGAAGGTCGTCGGGGTGAACCGGGACGGCCGGCCGCGTGAGGGGGCCGAAACGATGTACCCGGCGGACCGGATGCTGGAAGCGCTCGGACAGGGGGCGATGGTCTTCGAGGTGCGTCCCCTCACCCACAGGACGGCCGGGACGATTGACGCAACGGCGCTCGCCCACATGCGCCCCGACGCGGTCTTCGTCGACGTCGGTCGGGCCGGTACGGTGGACGAGGCCGCGCTCTACGAGCATCTGCGCGCCCACCCCGACTTTCGGGCCGCCTTCGACGTGTGGTGGGACGAGGACTACTCGAAGGGCACGTTCACGACGAGGTTCCCCTTCGCGACCCTGCCGAACTTCTTCGGCACCCCGCATTCCGCCGGCGCCGTGGCCGGAGCGGAGGAGCGCGCGCTCCGGTTCGCGCTCGAGAACCTCGCCCGATACTTCCGGGACGGCCACCCGCGCTTCGTGGTGGATCGTGCGGAGTACGAGGGTTAGGGCATCAACCCGGCACCGCGCCTGGGCGCGAACGGACGACCCGCGCTCGGCGCTAGTCTCCGGCCCGCTTCGAACAGGGATGCAGCCGGGAGGGAACGGTCGGGGTCAGCGGATCCGTTCCAGCGCGAACGAACCGACGATGAGGGCCCGGTTCGTCGCCCGGCATTCCACCCAGTCCCGGGTCTGCGCCTCGCCGAGGCCCTTCACGCAAAGGAACGTCCGGTCGCGGTCTTGACGGAACAGGATCGCTCCGTCCATCCGCCCGAGGAGCGTCTCGACCTGCGCGTCGGAGATCGCGCCGCTCTCGAGCGTGTACATCGCGAGCGCGTTCCGCGGCTTCAGGATCCCGACCACGTTCTGCAGGAACGAGAACCCGGCGCGCTCGTCCGTATGGGCGAGGACCGCGGAGAGGCCGATGAAACCGACCCGGAACGGGGCCTTCCGCCCCTCCTCGGTCGTCTTTGCGGACTTCACGAGCGCGGAGAGGATCCCGGCTCGGTCGTCCGAGCCCTTCGTCACGATGCGGCGTGCGTTCGCGCCCGGCCCCGTCGTGGTTCCGGCCCCCGACGCGTCGACCCAGGTGACCATGCCCATCTGCTCGTACTCGCGGAACTGAGGCAGGACGAGGCCGAGGCTCTCGGTGACCTCTCCAGGAGGACGGGCCGCCGTTACGACGATCGCCGGTTCGCCGCGCTTCAGCCCTTCAGCGAGGAACGCGTAGACGACGACCTCCTTGCCCACGAATGGGTCCCCGACGACGACCACGTGGGATTTCGGAGGAAGGCCGCCGAGCAGGAGATCGTCGAGACGGGGGGTCCCCGTGGGCAGCCGATCCGCGAGCCGCCGGCCCACGGCGGGACGAAGGGTCTCGGCCGCCGGGGCCTCGGCCGGGGCGACCTCGCGGATCGTCATCGGGCGTCGCGCCCCCGGAGCCGCGGGTACGGTACCGGGGCCGACGCCAGCTGCCGCAGCGCCCGTGAGGGGGAGGCCGGTGCCCTGGGCGATCTCCTGCCGGCGTAGGCCGACCTCGGCTTCCTGGGCCGAAAGGGAGCGCTCGCGAGCGTTGACGTGGCTTTCGCGGGCCTGAATCTCTGCGATCGCGGACTTCACACGCGACTCCCGGTCGGTGAGCGAGGCCTCGCGTTCGGCGAGCGTCTTCGTGCTGCGGTCGAAATCGACCTTCTGCTGCGCCGTGCTCACGCGGGTCTTCTCGATCTCGCTCGCTCGGGTCTCGTAGTCGCGGGCCGCGAGCTCGTAACGGTCCCGGCGGTCCTGGGCGGCCTTGAGCTGGTCGGCGACCTCCGCTTCCTTCTGCCGAAGCGTGGCCTCCCGCGTCGCGAGCAGGGCCTCCTTGGTCGCCGACGCCTTTAGCGCCGTCTCCACGGACCGTGCCCGCTCGGCGTTCTCCTTGGCCTTCCGGCCGAGGACGAGGTTCTGCTCGTCGAGGACCGCCTTGAACTGCTGGAGCTTGACCTCGCGGGCCGCGAGGTCCTGCCCGGCGGCGGACGTCCCGGCTTTCGCTCCGGCCGCCCCGCCCGCACCGACCGCCGCCTCTCGAGCCGCGATCTCCCCCTCCCGCCGGAGGAGGTCGTTCGTCCGCTGGTCGAGCTCCTTGCGGCGGGCCTCGAGCCGTGTCTCCGTCTCGGGCAGCCCTCCTTGCTGGCGCTCGAGGTCCTGCTGACGCTGGTTCAGCTCGACCTCCCGCTGGGTGAGCTCGCCCTCGCGCTGGACGAGTCGGGACTCCCGGGCGGAGATCTGGGGCACGGACCGGGCCACCTCCTGTTCCCGGAGGTCGAGGGCCTTCGATCGGTCCTCGTTCTGACGGGTCTGGGCGTCGATCTCGGCGGACTTGCCCGCCCATTCGCGCTCCTTCGCG
>JASHQN010000179.1 GCA_030039135.1 Thermoplasmata archaeon
GTCGGGACCCGGTGGCGCGCACGGCCGTCGGGGCCGGGATCGGGTTCACCGCTTTCCCGAACCGCGCACAGTCGCCGCAAAGGGCGAGCACCGAGCCCTCGATGCGGACCGGCGCCGTTCGGTCGACCTCCCGCCCGCACATCTCACAGAGCATCGTTCGTCTCCGACGGGCGGCACCGCGCCGATCGACCCGGGACGGCGTCCACCCCTCCGGCGGATAGTTCGGACATGTAGCGGTCCTCGGCGAGTAGGAAGCCGACCAGCGTATCCTTGGCTCAAATGGATTTCGATTCTGGCCGATGCTCCCCGTGTGCTCGGCGAAGGGCGTTTCGCGGCCTCCGAGGGGGTTTTTTGAGGACGCCGGGGCTTCGGCCGCGTGAGGTCATCTCATGCCCGCGAAGAAGAGCACCGCGCCCCAGCGCTCGTCCGGGACCACGGCGAAGCCGGCGTTCGCCAGCGTCGCAGTCGTGGTGTCGGACCGGGAGCGCTCGCTCGATTGGTACACGAAGAACCTTGGACTCGACCTGATCGATCGGATGGACCATTGGGTCACCGTGGGCCGGAAGGGCCAGAACGGGCTCCTCCACCTCTGCCAAATCTCGGAGATCGATCCGTCCGCGTCCCTCGAAAGCGGGAACAGCGGCATCCTGCTCAGCCTGCGAGGCGACTTCCCGACGGCGTGCGCCGCGCTGGAGGCGAGGGGCGTGAGGTTCACCTCGCCGCCCAAGAAAGAGCCGTGGGGCTGGACGGCGACGGTCGCGGACCCGGACGGCAACGAGATCTGGCTCGGGCCCGGGGATTAGGCTCGCTTCCGGGCCATCGGCCCGCCGGTGGCCCGCTCCTTCGCCGGTCGCCGAGACAACGCCTAAATAGGGGTACCTTTTGGCCGCGCCCGGAGCCTTCACCCCATGGCACAGAAGCCCCACCTCAACATCGTCTTCATCGGCCACGTCGACCACGGCAAGTCCACCACCGTCGGCCGACTCTTGCTCGACACCGGCGTGATCCGCCAGGAGGAGATCGACAAGTACAGGGCGGAAGCCGAAGCGAAGGGCAAGGCGACCTTCGAGTTCGCCTGGGTGATGGACGACCTCAAGGAGGAGCGCGAGCGCGGCGTCACGATCGACATCGCGCACCGCCGCTTTGACACTCAGAAGTACTACTTCACGATCATCGACGCGCCCGGGCACCGCGATTTCGTCAAGAACATGATCACGGGCACGAGCCAGGCCGATGCCGCCGTGCTCGTCGTCTCGGCGGCGGAAGGGGTCCAAGAGCAGACCCGCGAGCACATTTTCCTCGCGCGGACGCTCGGGGTCAACCAGCTGATCTGCGCGATCAACAAGATGGATCGCCAGGAGGTCAACTACTCCGAGGCGAAGTACAACGAGCTCAAGGAGGAGCTGACGAAGCTCCTCAAGAACGTCGGCTACAAGGTCGCCGACCAGGTCGTCTTCGTCCCGATCTCCGCGTTCAAGGACGACAACATCAACAAGGCGAGCCCGAACATGCCCTGGTTCAAGGGGCCGACGCTCCTCCAGGCGCTCGACAACCTGAAGGTGCCCGAAAAGCCGACGGAGAAGCCGCTGCGCCTCCCGATCCAGGACGTCTACACGATCACCGGCATCGGCACCGTCCCGGTCGGCCGGGTCGAGACCGGGAAGGTCAAGGTCGGCGACAAGATCATCTTCCTCCCCAGCGGGAAGTCCGGCGAGGTCAAGTCGATCGAGATGCACCACGAGGCGGTCGCGGAAGCGATCCCGGGCGACAACATCGGCTTCAACGTCCGCGGGATCGACAAGAACGACATCCGCCGGGGGGACGTCGCGGGGCCGGTCTCGAGCCCGCCCACAGTCGTCGAGAGCTTCACGGCGAACATCCAGGTGCTCAACCATCCGAGCGTGATCACCGTCGGCTACACGCCGGTCTTCCACGCGCACACCGCCCAGGTCGCCTGCGAGTTCACCGAGCTGCAGAAGCGGCTCGACCCGAAGACCGGACAGACCGCCGAGGAAAACCCTCAGACCCTCAAGACGGGCGACGCCGCGGTCGTCAAGATCACGCCGAAGCGCCCGCTCGTGCTCGAGAAGTACAAGGAGTTCCCCCAGCTCGGCCGCTTCGCCGTTCGGGACATGGGCCAGACGGTCGCGGCCGGGGTCGTCGTCGACATCAAGAAGCGCGAGTAGGCGCCGTGCGGGCGCGCTCGACCGAGGGGAGGGACTATCGATGCCGCAGAAGGCCCGGATCTCCCTGAGCGGGACGGACGCCCGCAAGGTCGACTCGATCTGCAAGCAGATCCGCGAGATCTCCCAGAAGACCGGGGTCGCGATCGCCGGGCCGATCCCGCTCCCGACGAAGAAGCTCAAGGTGCCGGTCCGCAAGGGCCCCGACGGCGGCGGGACGAGCACGATCGATCATTGGGAGATGCGGATCCACAAGCGACTGATCGACATCGATGCCGACGAGCGGGCGCTGCGCCAGGTCATGCGCATCCAGGTGCCCGACGGCGTCAATATCGAGATCGTGCTCACCGGATAGGCGGGCGTGTTCGCGCCGGGCGCCGGACGGCCTCTCGGGGCGGTCGCGGCCGTCCTCGTCCTCGCGGCGGTGCTCCTCGGGGTGGGCCTCGTGCCGGATCCGGTCGCGGCCGCCGTGACGCTCGCCCTCGCCGCGGGCGTCTGGGCGTTCTTCGCCGTGTTCTTCCGCGACCCGGAGCGCACGATCGGTCCGGGGATCGTCTCGGCCGCGGACGGGAGGGTTCGGTCGGTCGATCGCGAGGGCGACCGCTGGCGGATCTCGGTCTTCATGAACGTCACCGACGTCCACGTGAACCGGCTGCCGCTCGACGCGGCCGTCGAGGCGATCGTCGACGCGGGTAGCGGGTTCCGCCCCGCGTACCGGCCCGAGGCGGACCACAACGTGCGTCGCGCCTACTCCCTGTCGACCCCCATCGGCCCGGTCGAGGTGGTGCAGATCACCGGCATCGTCGCCCGTCGGCTCGTCTCGTTCGTCCGGGCCGGCTCGGCCGGACACAAGGGGGACCGGTTCGGCATGATCGTCCTCGGCTCGCGCGTCGACGTCCTCCTTCCGGCCGATCGCGTGACCCCGGTGGTGCGGGCCGGCGATCGGGTGCTCGCCGGCGCCACGACCATCGCCCGCGAGAGCCCGTGATCGACCGCTGGCGACTCGCGGCCAACCTCGCGACGCTCGGGAACGCGGCGCTCGGAGTGGGAGCTATCGCCTACGTTCTCGCGGGGAACCCGATCTGGGCGATGCTCCTCATCGCGAGCGCGATCGCGTTCGACGGGATCGACGGGATCTTCTCGCGCCGCAGCGCGTCGGCCCCCGCCGCGTTCGGCCGGTACGCCGACTCGGTCGCGGACGCCGTGAGCTTCGGGCTCGCCCCCGCGTTCCTGATCGCGGTGCACACCGCGGACGTCTCCACGTGGGCCCCCTATGCGACCGCGACTTTCGCCGTAGCCGCCGCGTACCTCGTCGCCGCGGTCGCCCGGCTCACGTACTTCACCACGCACGCCTTCCGCCATCCGTACTTCCTCGGCGTCCCGACCCCGCAGTCCGCCCTCGCTCTCATCGTCGTGCTCCTCTTCCACGACACGCCCGCGTTCCAGACGGTCCAGCCGATCGCGGTCCTCGTGGGCACGAGCGCGATCGCCCTCCTCATGGTCGTCCCGATCCCCTTCCCCAAGATCCGGCGCGAGGCGACGCTCCGTCTCCCCATGGCCGCGACCGCGGTCGCCCTCGTGGTCGCGCTCGTTCCGCTGCAGTTCCGTCCCGCGCCCGGCTCCCCGCTCTATCTCGTCGCGCTCGTCGCCTCGCTCGTCCTGCTCGTGGGTGTGGCGAGCTACTATCTCATCGGACCGTTCACCGTTCACCGGGAGCCGCCGGGGAACGCCCCCGGCTAGTCGATGCCCGCTGCTCGATCGATCCACCCCGCGCACCTCACCCGGCGCGAGGCGCTCCTGTTCGAGGCGGGCGTGAAGCTCGGTGGGATCTTCCACCAGTACCTCGGCATCCCGATCTCCGGGAGGACCGCGCCGGGTCTCGCCCGCACGATCGAGCGGGCCGTCGCCCTGCAACCATACGTCGTTCGCGTCCGAGCGCGCGTCGACGTTCGTCGCGGCGGCCGGTCCGGGACCGGACGGTTCGCCTACCGCTACCTCACGGCCGAGATGCTCGACGTGATCGTCGTCCTGCGGGACGGCCCGACCGAGGTCGAGGCCCGGCTCGCGCACCGCGCCGACCTGCGGTTTCCCTTGATGCGCGTCGTCCGTGTGCGGGGCGGGCGGGCGCGCGCGGGCGAGCGCCGTCAGCCCGTCCGCGCTTCGAGCGGCAGATAGGTGAGATCGGTCGCGCCGACGTACTTCGCCGTCGGGCGGATCAGGCGCAGATCCTGGTACTCCTCGAGCACGTGCGCCGTCCAGCCTGCGACGCGGCTCGCGGCGAAGATGGGGGTGAAGAGGTCGTGCGGCA
>JASHQN010000180.1 GCA_030039135.1 Thermoplasmata archaeon
CGGGCGATCATCGACCTTCAGCAAGGCGATTACGAGGAGCTCGACCAGATGAATGTGGCCAAGCCGTTCGTGAAGGCCTCGTACCGGGTCGACCGGCCCGAGGACATCGGCATTGCAATGGCTCGATCCATTCGAGCCGCCCTGTCCGGGCGACCGGGCGGGGTCTACCTCGATCTTCCCGCGCAGGTCCTCGGGGCGACGATAGACGCCGCCGCCGGCCAAGACTCGCTCGTGCGCCCGGTCGACGCGCCTTCGCCGCAGATCCCTCCGCCGGAGTCCATCTCACGCGCGGTGGACCTCCTAGCGACCGCTCAGCGACCCCTGATCGTCCTGGGGAAGGGGGCCTCCTACGCCCAGGCCGACTCCGACATCCGCTTGCTGGTGGAGGAATCGGGCATACCGTTCCTCCCGATGTCGATGGCGAAGGGCCTCCTCCCGGACGGACATCCGCAGTCGGCGGCCGCGGCCCGGTCGCTGGTTCTTGGCGAGTCCGACGTCGTGATGCTGATCGGCGCGAGGCTGAACTGGCTGTTGGATCACGGGAAGCCCCCCAGGTGGTCGCCGAAGGCGCGATTCATTCAGGTCGACGCATATGCGATGGAGATCGACAGCAACCGGCCGATCGCTGCGCCGGTGGTGGGGGACATCGGATCGTCGGTGGCCGCCCTTCGAACCGCGATCTCCGAGGCGAAAATACGGGTCCCCCCCGCGTGGACGGCGGCCGTCGCTCAACGGAAGCAGGAAAACGTCGAACGCATGGCAAAGCGCTTGAACTCGAATCCGAGCCCGATGGATTTCTCGAGCGCGATGCGGGTCGTTCGCGACGTGGTCGCGAACCGGCCGAAGTTGATCCTCGTGAACGAGGGCGCCAATACGCTGGACTTCGGGCGAGACATCATCGATGTCCACGAACCGCGGAAGCGACTCGACAGCGGGACCTGGGGCGTCATGGGGGTCGGGATGGGCTACGCGATCGGCGCCACGGTCTCCACGGGGAACCCCGTGCTGGCGGTCGAGGGGGACAGCGCGTTCGGGTTCAGTGGCATGGAACTGGAGACGATCTGTCGCTACCACCTGCCGATCGTGGTCGTGGTCTTCAACAATGGCGGGGTCTACCGCGGGGACGGCCTGAACCCGGCCGGAGGGACCGACCCCGCCCCAACCGTCCTGATGCGAGATGCGCGCTACGATCGGTTGATCGAGGCGTTCGGCGGCGCCGGCTTCAACGCCACGGATACATCGAGCCTCGCCCGGGCTTTGGGCGACGCGCTGGCCACCGGTGGACCGGCCCTCGTCAATTGCGTCATCGACCCGACCGCCGGCACGGAGAGCGGCCACATCTCGAGCCTGAATCCACGAAGCTCCATTCCGGTCGCCCCGGGAAGGAAAATGACGAAAGGAGCAGGAAAATGACAGGGCCACAGGACCACCAGGATCCGTCAAAACCGTACCCACTCGCGGGGATCACCGTCGTCGATTTCACCCGGGTGCTCTCCGGCCCGACCTGCACCCGGATGCTCGCGGACGCCGGCGCGCGGGTGATCAAGATCGAGCGCCCGAAGGTCGGCGACGATACCCGACAGATGGGGCCATTCGTGAAGGACGGCTCGTCCGACTACTACCGGTTCGCGAATCTGGGGAAGGAGAGCATCGCATTGGACCTGAAGAATCCGGCCGACCTCGCGATCGCCAAGAACATGATCGACCGCGCCGACGTCGTGGTTGAGAATTTCCGACCGGGAGTGATGGCCAAGCTCGGTCTGGATCCCGAACAGCTGGTCAAGGAGCACCCGCGGCTCATCGTTTGTTCAGTTTCCGGGTTCGGCCAATACGGACCGATGCACCAGCAGGCCGCCTACGACACGGTTGTCCAAGCGCTATCGGGCATCATGGACTCCACCGGGTTCCCGGACGGGCCCGCCACGCGCGTCGGGACATCGATTTCCGACATCTCGGCGGGGATCTACGCCTACGCAGGAATCGTGACGGCCCTCGCCGCTCGTGAGCGGACCGGCAAAGGCACGACGGTCGACGTCTCGATGCTCGACTCCACCTTCGCGTTGCTGGAGCACGGATTGATGGATGCGCTCGGCGTTCACGTGCGGCCGAAGCGTATCGGGAATCGCCACCCGTTCATGTATCCCTTCGACACGTTCGCCTGCCAGGACCGACTGCTGGCGATCTGCGTCGGGAATGACCGCTTGTTCGCGACGCTCTGCGGAGTCCTGGGTCTTCAGGCGCTGCCCGGCGACCCCCGCTTCAAGACGAACGCGGTCCGATGCGACAACTTCGCGCCATTGAAGACGGCCATGGAGGCGGCCCTGAAGGCCGACACGGCCGAGGTCTGGCGTGGTCGACTCGAGAGCGCCGGCGTGCCGGTCGGCATCGTCCTCAACGTCGACGACACGCGCAAGCTGGAGCAGATCGCCGTCCGAGGAATGGTTCGGAACGTCGGGGGGTACGATGTTCCGGGGACGCCGATAAAGTTCGGTGCCTACAACTCCCTCGGAACGCCAATCCCGGCACCCACTCTCGACAACCGCGGGGCCGCACTTCGGAAGGAGTTCGGTCCGAAGGGCGGATAGTCGGGGTGGGAACGCCCGACTCGCATCCGATCGCTCCGAGGGTAGGCGTACCCAGGTGCCGACTACAGCGAGGGAATGCGGGCGTTTGGACAGAATCGCCCGCGCAGATTCTAGCGGCAGGGAGGTAGAACCACCGAGATTCCGAACCTCGTCGAATCCCGACTTTAACCCCCTCAACGCGAGGAAGAGTCGGTTCTCGCTCGGGCCAACGCGGAAGGACTGATTCAGAGGGGGGCGCGGTCACCCTGGAAGGGGTTTAAGTCGACGGGGCTTGTTTTTATTGGGTCCGCTCATGAGGCGGCCGAGACCCCGCCAACTTCAACGCAGCGCGTTGATTTCGATCGTTGCGATCGTGGCTATCGCTGCCGCAGTTGTCGGTTCGCTAGCGGGAGTCTACGACGACGCGCTTGCCGGTCAGCAGGGGACCGTTGTCGATGGTCACGGCTTCTGGATGGAAATCGTCCAGCTCGAGCCGGTGTCCGTCCCGCCGCCTCCATCGCCTCCGCCCTTACCCTACATCCCCTGCCAGAGTGGCTGCGAGAGCCCGACTCAGAACTTCACGTTCCGTGGAGCCGAGTTCTCGGTGTTCCTATTCGCAAACGGCCCGGGCGTGTTTCCTCAACTCGAAGGGGTTGCCCACTGGAACAACGGAAGCACTTGGTTCATCGACCTGGGAGCTCCTCCCGAGATCGCGTACATTAAC
>JASHQN010000181.1 GCA_030039135.1 Thermoplasmata archaeon
AGACCGGCGCGGCCGGCTCTGCCGAGGGAGGGGGTGGGGCTCGGGCGGTCGCGAGGGGCTCCGGAGTCGCCGGGGCCGGTGGCGCCGACGCGGGAGGCGCAGGAGCCGGGGCGACTTCAGCCGTGGCCGCCGACGGTAGCGAGCCGGGGAGCTGCGCGAGCACGGCCTTCAGCTGCTGCTCGAGCTCGGGGGGGCGAGGCAGCACCGTTGGAGGGACTCCGACGCGCGCAGCGTCGCTGCGCGCGAGCACGCGGCGCATCGCGTCGGCCGCCTCGGAGGAAAGGCCAGGGGCTCCGCGCGGAGGCGCAGCCCGGAAGCCCTCCGCGATGCTCAGGGCGAGCGCCGATACGTTGGTCAAGCGCCGCACGGTGGCCTCCCGGTCCCCGACCCGCACCGAGGCGAGGGCGCCCTCGAGCTCGGCGCGGATCGGTCCGAGGTCGGCGCCGATCGCGACGAGGTCCGCGATCTCCGCGGTCAACGGGTCGAGCGGTGAAGCCGACGGGGCGAGCTCGGGTGTGATGAGCGCGACGATCGGCTTCGGCTCGACGATCTGCCGGGTGTCCCGTGAGATCGTGACCGCGAGATTGATGTCGAGGCCCTGAGGGCCGATACGGTAGGGGTGCAGACGAACGTCGTGGGAACCGCCCCGGAACTTCTCGACCCCGACGGCCCGAACGGTCGCCCCCTCGAGCTCCCAACGGAACAGGCGAACCTCTCCGCGGGCGAGCATGCGTTCGGTCGTGTCCACGTCCTCGAGGGGGCTCTCTACCGTGAGAACCGTCGTGACGTGAAGGTCGGACAGGTACCGGAGGAAGGTCTGGGCTCCGGCGACCTCGTTGAACCCTTTCATGCAGAAGTACTGGAGCGCGGTGAGCGAATCGATCACGAGGCGCGTGTAGCCCCGGCGAGCGACCTCGCTGCGGAGCATCTGCTCGAGCGCGGTGATCGTGACCTCGACTCCCGTGAGCTCGGGCGTCCGCCGGATCACGAGCGGCACGCGCTCGAACGGCGTCGCTTGACGGACGGCCGAGATATCCTTGAACGGCACGCGCTCGTAGCGCATGACGTCGGGGATCGCGTCGAACACCTCGACACGGTCGAACTCCGGACCGAGCCCTCGGTGGTTCACCCGGCACTCGTTCGGGGGCTCTTCCAGCGTGACGAGCAGCGCTCGTTCCCCTCGACGGACCCCCTCGCAGAGGAACTGAAGCGCGAGGGTCGTCTTCCCGGTGCCGGCGGGTCCCACGATCAGGTACGGCCGGCGGGGGATGAGGCCGCCCTCCAGCATCGCATCCAGCCCCGCGTTCCCGGTGGAGATCCGGGGCTCAGGTTCCGGGGCTGTTCGCCCGTGGTCGGACGCGGTGGATCCTCCTGCAGCGCGATCGCGGATTGAGGCGAGCGGCACGGAAGGATGGTGAGCCCAGATTCAAGTAGTTTCGGGGCGGCGAGGCCGGCCCCGCAAGCCCGCCCGCAAGGGATATCTTCAGCGCGACGCCCGGCCGGACAGATGGCGCGGCCGGAACGCGATGGGTCGGGGCCCGCTCGTATGCGGGCGCTGGCGGCGAGCATGCCCGCCAGCTTTCGCGAGGGGTTCCGCGCCGGCGTTACCATCGCGCCGCCCGCGACCGATCACGCCGGCCCGGTCTTCGTCGTCGGGATGGGCGGGTCGGCCATCTCCGCCGAGCTCGCCCGCGGCCTTCTCGAGGCCGAGACCGCGCTCTCGCTCGCGGTCGTCCGCTCTCCGGATCTGCCGCATGCGGTGGGTGACGCGAGCCGGGTGGTTCTCGTCAGCTATTCCGGCAACACCTGGGAGACCCTGAGGGCGTACGACGCGGCGGGGCGGGCTCGGGCGTCGCGGGTCGTCGTCACCTCGGGCGGCGCGCTCGCCGATCGAGCGGAGGACGACGGGGTCCCGATCCTGCCGTTGCCCCCGGCCATCCCTCCGCGCGCCGCGGTAGGACAACTTCTCGGCGGGCTACTCGGGCTGCTCGATCCGTGGTTCCCCGAGTCGAACGAATCCCGGGTGGGACGAGTGGCCGACCGCGTCGCGGCGCAGGTCCCCGGCTTCGCCCGAGCACGAGGCCCGGCGGCGGCGATCGCCACTCGAATCGGCCGGCGCGTGCCGATCGTTTATGCGGAGAGCTCGTTCGGCGGCCTGGCCCGCCGGTGGAAGACCCAGATCGAGGAGAACGCGAAGCGGGTGGCGTTCTTCGACGAGGTGCCCGAGCTGTTCCACAACGCGATCGTCGGATGGGACGCGACGCCCCGGACCGAGGCGGCGCGGTTTGCGCTCGTGCTGTTGGAGTGGGCCGAGGAGGCCACGCCGACCCAGCGCGGTTTCGCCTACTTCGAGCGGCTGCTCCGGACCCGTGGCGCGGCCGTCGTCCGCGTCCCGCTCGGCGCGACCGATCGTCTCGAGGCGCTGCTCGCGGGCATCTCGCTCGGTGACCATGTCAGCCTGTTCCTCGCCGAGGCGCGCCACGTCGATCCCCTTCCCGTCGACGCGATCACCCGTCTCAAAGCAGCGCTCGGTTCGCCGGCCGAAAGCTGAGGGTGCCCGCGAGCGGGCCGCGGCTCGAGCTCCATCGCGCGAACCTCGTATCGGGCGTCGTGCGGGCTCCGTCCCAAAAAAACCTAAGAACGGGCGGACCTCCCCTCGTGGGGTGCTGAGGTAGCCTAGCTCGGCCAAGGCGCCAGACTCGAGATCTGGTGGTGCGTATGCATCGCGGGAGTTCAAAAGGCGGCCGGGGCGGTCCCCCGCCGCCGGGGAGTCTCCCCCTCAGCGCCTCCCCGGGTTCGCTACCGGTCGTTCTGGAGGTCACCCGCGGAGGATCGGTCGAGCGCCATCGACTGCGCGTCGTGCCGGGCACGATGGTCCGGGCGGCGTTGCTCCGCGTCGGTCAGGCACCGGAAGGGTGCGCGGTGCTCATCGACGACGTCCCGGTCCCGCTCGACACCGTGCTCGACCGACCGACCCGGCTCACGGTTGTGCCCACGTTCTCGGGCGGGTAGCCCGGCCGTCAGGTACCCGGCCCTCGCCGAGAGGGGACCGGGCAAGAGATTAAGCCCGCGGGATTCGTCTATGAAACCACCGGGGTACCTCGTGGCGTCGAACTGTCCGATCTGCGACCAGCCGATCCCGGCCACGGTCGCCCACTGCTCGGTCTGCGGCTTTCCCACGTCGCTCGCGATCGAGGCGCTCCGAGCGATCGGGCCCGACGGGCCCGCGCAAGAGGCGGACGGGCCGGTGTCGGCCCCGGTCGTCGGTCCTCCTCCAAGGGCCCCGCCGTCGCCCGAGGAAGAGCTCTGCGCGTCGATCAGCCGCGACCTCAGGGGCAAGATCGAGTCGGTGCGCGAGCTCGGCCGCGGTGCCCCCGATGTGACGAGCGAGATGTGCCAAGCCGCGTTGGTCGAGGCCGAGGGCCGGGTAAGCGAAGCGCTGGAAGTGCTCCGTCGAGCCCAGCGGAGCCTCGACCGCCAGACGGACGAGCTCTTCGCGCAGCGCCTGGAATCGCTCGAGAGCCGGGACTCCGCCCTCCGCGGGACCGGCGTCCGCTTCGGGATGAAGGACGAGATCCTCCGCCTCAAGGAGGCCGTCGATGCTCGGCAGCGTGAGCTCGCCGGGACGCTCCTCCTTGATGTCGAGCAGCGGTACACCCAGTTCGAGTCCGACTGGCGAGGCCTGCAAGGGCTGCTGCGCCAGATCGACGCGCTCCGCAAGGACGCGAGCGAGCTCGGCGTCCCGCTCGGTGAGATCGAAAGCGAGATCTCGGAGATCCGCGACCGCCTCGGAGACTCGGTGCTCACCGAGGATCGGCTCGATGGCATCGCGCAGTCCGCAGCGCAGACCCTCATGCTGCTCCACGAGGCGATCCCGAACTCGCTCGACGAGGAGCTGCGACGTGACGACACCGTGCTGGCGCGCTACCCCGAGGATCATCCGCCGAGCGCGGCCGCGCGTCGGCTGCACGCCGAAGCGACCCGGCACCTCAAGAAGGGCCGTCTCGCGGACGCGATCCAGAGCGTGCGCGAGCTCCGACGGGAGCTCGCTCGCCTCGAGACGCTGAGGGCGACGACGAAGGAGGTCGCGATCCCTCCGAGACCGGTCGTGGTCGAAGAGAGCCGAGAGACCGAGGCCCAGGCCCTCGCGCGCTTGCTGGAGAAGGCCCGACGGCTCGCCGGCCGGGTGCGCACCCTTCCTCCCGATAGCGAGATCGCGCGCGACGCCGCGGTACAGATCCGGGAGGTCACCGACCTGCTGCGCAAGCGCGAGGTACGTCGCGCGGACGAGGCGCTCGCTCGGCTGATCCGAATGCTCGCGGAGGGGCCGGAGGCCCGGTAGATGCCCACGAGTCCCGACGCGACCATCGCCGCGCTCCGCGCGCGGCTGGACCAGCTCTCGGCGCAGGGTCACGCGCTCGAGCTCGAGGGGCTCCCGTTCCCGACCCTGCAGATCCGCAACGCATTCGAGAACGCCGTCGACGGCGAGTCGCTCGCCGACGCGACCCGCATCGTCAAGGGCGGCGAGACGTTGCTCGCCAAGGTCACGAAGGACTGGGCGTGGGTGCGCGAGGTCCTGCGTCGCGCGGATGAGCTCCGGGCGATCGCGGCCACCCTCGGCGTCGACCTGCAGCACCTC
>JASHQN010000182.1 GCA_030039135.1 Thermoplasmata archaeon
TTGTGCGAGCCGCCGATCCGGGCGAGGTTCGCCGTATACTCGACCTCGATCCCTGGGTGAGATCCGGTCACTTGGTCGATGTCGTCGAATCCCTCGAAATCGTGCTCGGGAACCCTTCGTAACCCTCGTCCGTTCCCTGCCCGCCGCGGCGATGGATTGGGCCAGCTGCGCTGAGGGCGACCGCCGAGGCCGAGCTGCACCCGCTAGGGCGGGACGGGAGGACGAGTGGTGCTGCCCAGGAACTCCGCGACGGACCGAAGGTCCCGCCCCCGGATCCCGATCCAGCGGCGACCGTCGGATCGGAACGCCGGCGATCCGTCCAGGAAGCATACGACGGTGGGCGTGATCTTGATCCGGAAAACGTCCCAGAGGGGGCTCTCGAGGTCGGTGATGTCGGCGATGGCGGGGATCGCGTCGACCCGCTTGCTCCATTCCTTGAATTTCGGGACGAAGTGACGCGTCGGCGAGCACCACGTCGCTCCGAAGGTCACCACGTAGCGGCCCTGCCGGCGGAGTCGGTCGCCGTCGAAGTCGGCCGGGCCCAGGACCTCCAGGCCCGCAGAGGCCCAGCTTCGTTCGGTCATCGACGGCCGTGGGACAGGGGCCAAATCCCTCGGGTCCTACAAACCGCTTCCCCATGCCCGCCGGCGCTGGGGGTCGCCTCGGTTCCACGACGGTGCGTCACCGCTGCCGTTCGTTCAATCGGTGGCTGCGCACCTCGGGGTCCGAGGGCCTGCCTCCTTTCGCGTGCTTAACCCGGCATCCCGGTGAGCTGCTAGCTGGGGCCTCTCTGCGCGAGCGCCGCCAGCGATGTGCACCAAGATCGGGTGGGCCCCCACCCGGGGCGATGGGGCCGGCACCGGGTTTATCCATCGAAGGATCGCTCCTGGGGCGATGGCGACGTGGAGGCGGTACCGGATCTCGGTCGACTTCCACGTTCCCCTGTCGTTCGCCTACCGCTGGTGCACCGATTACACTCCTGAAGATGGGGAGTTCAGCGGCGAGGATCGGGCGATCCACCTCGAACGGAGGATCATTGACCGAAGCCCGGGACGAGTGGTGTTCGAAAATCTCTACGATCAGGGCGGCGGTTGGGGTTGGGAGCGGCACGTGGTGACGCTGCGCCCGCCGGACCGTTGGCACTGCGTCGGTCGCGGAAACTACCACGAGTCGATCCTCGACTATCAGCTGGTGCCGCTCACGGACCGGAGCACCCGGCTCAACATGGTCTGGAGATCGCGGCCCGTCGGCGTTGCCCCCGGGCCCCGACCCGCGCGTTCCGCGGTTCAGCGCCATGTGACCGGGCTCTGGAAACGACGGGCCGGGGCACTCGAACTCGAGTATCGCTCGAGCCTCCGAGCTCGGACCGTCACGGGATGAGCACGGCCCGGCCTCGGATTCCCCCGTGCTCAAGCTGTTCGAGCACCGCGTTGGCGTCCTCCAACGGGTACGACCGGGAGACGACCGGGACGATCACTCCGCGACGCGCGAGGTCGACCATCTCGGCCAACTGGGACAGCGTCCCCGTGAAGTTACCCAGCACCTCCGCACCAAGGAGCGGGAGCATCGGGAGGGGCAGCGTCATCCCGCCCCCGACCAGACCCACTTCGACCAGCCGGCCCTCGTGCCCCAGGAGACGGAAACCGAGCGATGCGGTTCGAGGCGTCCCGACGTAGTCGATCACGGCATCGGCCCCCCTACCGTCGTTCGCTCGCTTTACCTGGGCCACGACGTCCTTCGCCTCAACTTTGACAGTGTTGAAGACGTAGTCGGCCCCGAGTCCGGAAGCGTGCTCGAGCTTCGCATCGTCGACGTCCGCCACGGCCACTCGGGCATTCGTCGTCTTCTTGGCGAGCTGGATCGCGATGCTTCCCACCCCGCCAGCTCCGATGAGGAACACTAGGTCGCTCGGTCGAAGCTCGCATCTGCGGACCGAGCTGAGGGCGGTGATCCCGGCGCATCCAAGAGGAGCAGCTTGGGGGCTCGTTAGCCCCTTGGCGGGAACGAGGTACCGGACATCCGGGACGACGACGCGTTCGGCATATCCCCCGTCCCGCATGAAACCGAGGAATCGCTGAGCCCCTTCGCACTGGTTCTCCCGACCGGCGGCACACTTGCGGCATTGACCACATCCGATCCACGGGTAGACTACGACCTCGTCACCTTCTCGAAGTCCGGAAGCACCGGCTCCCGGTCCGAGCGACTCGATGGTGCCAGCGATCTCGTGGCCGGGGGTCAACGGGAGGACCGCACCCCCGGCCGTGGTCGATAACTTCCTCCCGTCGCCCAGGTCGTACGCTCCGGAAATCAGATGGAGGTCGGAATGGCAGACGCCCGCGGCCCCGACCTTGACGATCGCCGCATGCTCCGGAACCGGCGGGAGGTCAACGGCCTCGGCCCGGAGGGGCCGGCCTTCTGCGACAAGTCTCATGGCGCGCATTATGCGAGGAAGCCGGCGAGGGCCAGCACATCGAACTGAGAGCGGCCGACGTCCCGGGAATCAAGCTCCGACGGACGGTGAAACTTGAGCTCCCTCCACGGCGGCGAGGAAAGAGGGCGGCCCTGCGGCCACGTACCTTCGAAGAGGAAGCTCAGATCCCAGTGCAATCCCTTTCCCGCCGGCTCGGGTCGCTGCCAGGCCTCCGAAGTGACCTTTGGGCCCTCCAGCGCCAGTCGATCGATCCCCAATTGGTCCTTGAGGATCGCTCGTGCGGCCTCCTCCGGAGCTTCGAAGAGGCGCAGCTGACGGGAGGGCAACATCCACCGATCCCCCATGGTCGCGATGCGACGTCGGGACATCCCTCCGATGGTCTCCCACGGGGCGTCCGGGTCGATCCGCCCGAGCAGCACGCGATCGGAGCCTCTCTCGGGCCGGAGCAGGACGAACGCGTTGAGGCAGAGCCCGTCGTCGGGGACCGAGGAGTAGACCGGGTCATCGGGCGGCGGGTTCGGTCGGAAACGACTGACCTTCGGCGGATGAGGCTCCTCGCGCATCGAGACCCGGGTCCGGCACACGGTGGGGCCACTTGACCTCTCGGCCCGCCGAACGTACGGGAGGGGGCGCTCGGCTCCGCTCTATCGGTTGCCGCGGTCGAGTGACCGTTCCCTTCGCCCGCAGCTACATGAACAGGGTCCGACGAATGTCGAACGGTGGAGGCCGGCCGCTGCCCGTACTGCGGGACGCTCAACGCCGGAGGCAGTCGGTTCTGCTCGAACTGCGGGCGCCGAGTGCCGGTGCGCCAGCCGCCGCTCGAGCTCCGCCCATACACCGCCTTGCGTCCGCAGCTCGATCCCATCGATCCGCCCCCTCCGCGGTACGCGCGACGGGTCGCGCTTACGCTGGGGGCGGCGCTCGTGATCGTCGGCGCGATGCTTCTGATCGTGGATGGGATCGTCAGTGCAGCGACCTCGGGGGCGAGCGGTGCATGCCCAACGGGACCGAACGCATCGCCTTGCGTCGGTCCCATCTTCGAATATCTGTTCGTCGTGCCCGGTTTCGCGCTGCTCACTGTGGGAGGGCTCCTCGCGGCGGTGGCGTTCCTGCGAACTCTCTGACGGTCCCTGAATCGCCGGGGGTCGATCTCGGGGTTACCCCTCCCAGATGCGATCGCTGGGGACGAGCTCTGCCGGACCGGTCTCGGAGTTCGGTCCCCGGCTCTCGGAGCGAGAGCGGCTCGCTAGACTTCGGTGGTCGTTCCTTCGGGATCGTCCGTGACCTTCAATCGGCCGAAGTGGAACGAGCGGCTTCGTGACCGCCATGCGCGCGATACGAATCGTTGTTGGGCGCGCGCCTCCGTTCGCGAGAACGCCAGGCTGACGTACCAGGCGGCCGGCGCGTAGAGGAGGACGGACGTGAAGAACAACGCCGGATCGAAGACGACCCCGGGCAGCACCTCGAGCTCGAGGATGCTGGCGCCTCCGACGACCAGGAGGAGGATCGCGAGCCAGAGCAAGGGGAACTCGAGCGAGTCGGTGATCCGGCTCCGCAGCCGACTCGCGAGGAAGGGAGCCGCGGGAGCGATGAGCAGCGCCAAGCCGAGCCCCGCCAGCACCTCGTCGACGAAGAATCGGAACGGTGCTCCGATTGCCAGGCGGGGCGCGAGGTCGCCCCGTTTCACCACGAGGATCATGAAGATCAGCTCGAAGCCCAACGTGATCAGCAAGAGGATCGCGAACCGTCCCCAGACCTCGCGCGCCGTGTCGGGACGCTGCGGCGGGGTGACGATCACGTGGCGATGGACACCCGGGATGCGGGCGATCAACGCCAGCACGCCGAACGCGACGTACTCACCGAACAGTAACGATGCTACGTAGGCCGTCGCGTACCAAAGAATCGAGTAGCCCGCGGTGATCGCGAGGAGGAGAACGGTGACCCCGACCAACTTCTCCCCGGTCCACCGCGCCTCGGAGTGAAAGAACAGGGTTACGACCGCCACGTAGCCGAGCACGAGAGCGAACGGGACGAGCCACATCAGGAGCACGGGCAGTCGGGTCGAGGGCTCGGGCACGCGGGGAGGCGGGCTTAGGGTCCCCGAAGCGCCAGCGGTCAAGTCGGGTCATACTCGGGGCCTGACCGCATAAAGAGCTGACCGAGGTCAGGAATGGCTCGCACGTATCCCGCCGTCGGCGCCAAGGCACCACTCCCCCGCCCGAGACGCGTCGGCGAGTACCGACCTTTAGTCGGCCCCACCGAGCTTAGCGGGCAGCGTGAAGCCTGCCCGCTCATCGGCGGACGATGCGTCTCCGAGGAGTTTGGCTGCGCCGAGTGCGACGACGGTAACCGCGGGCTCGGGGCAGACCCCCGGCTCAGATCGGTAGGAACGTGAGGATCCAAACCAGGAGGATCAGCGCGATCAGGAACGTTAGCGAGTTCCTCCACTGCGACGCCACCATCACTCGGGCCTGGCCGTCCGAGATTACCGAGGACGACGGGCCGAGGACGTAGCGCAGCTTCATTCCGGCGCCAGCCGCGAGCGCGCCCAGGCCCAGGGTCCAGAGCAGCCGGGTGACGAACACAGCATCGTCCATGAAGCCGACGTTCGGGGTCGTGGACGGATTCAGACCGATCACGCCAACGAGCGTCCCCACGAACACCAGCAGAAGCCCGAGGGCCTTGGTCGCGAGGGAGACCAGCGACCAATCGATCGGACGGCCCATGGGTCGCGCGGGAGTGGCCCACGCCGAAGGCGCGGGTCCTGGGGGGAGGTTCGGCGGAGGCGGCGGCGGTGCCCCTGACATGGTGGACGTCACGCGCGCCCATCCTATATCTTTCCATTGGCGGGAGGACCAGCACCCCCGCGCCCGGGCTCCGTGCGTTTCCTCGCGCGTCCGGCCCCGCGTCCTGTCCCGTACTTCCGTGGATCGAGCGCGGGACGGGCGGGCTATTTGCGGAGCCGCTTTCGATGCCCCGGGCCCCGGGAGGGCCCGGCCGCGACCCCACAGCGGCGCGCGAGCCTGCGGAGTTCGGCGGGCGTAATCCACTCTACCTTGAGATAGTCGAGCAGTTCGCGGTCGGTCATCCCGATCCGTCGGCCCTCCTCCACCGTGAGGCGGTACGCCTCGATCTCGGACGGCGCGTCGACGTAGCTCAAACGCGGGTAGAAGAGCTTGCGCCCTTCGCGGAACTGCCGCACGTGGCAGAGTTCGTGGACCACGTCGAGATACACCGTGCGCAAGGGGCTGTCGCGCAGGTGGTGGGTGCTCACGAGCAAGTGCCCGTCAACGTCGCTCGTGCCCATGTATCCGAACCGCGCCGAAAAGAACTCCACGCGAAGCGATCGGAGGACCCGGCCGGTGCGTCCTCCAAACAGTTTCCGGACGGTGGGGACGTTTTCAAAACCGCGGAAGAACCGCGTGAACGGGTAGAGCTTCGTTGGCGCCGATCGCTCGATCCGCACTCCTAGATCTCGATCGGTTACCATCGAGGTAGGCCTCGGCTCCCGAGACATGCGGGTGGTCTAAGTCACTTCCGTGGCGCCGAGGTAAGAGCCACCTTGCCCGTCGCCCGCGACTAGCAGAGCCATCGTGGCCCGTACGGCCGATCCCGCACCTTACCGTCCGGTCGAGCCCGTTCATCGAAGAGACGGTAGCGACTGGCCGCCCTCCTTCCGAGGAGCGAAAGGGGCTGGCGGTGTTCTGCGCGACAGCGACGCCCCCTGCCGGCTTTTATCGGGCGTGCGGGTTCCGCTCGCCGGAGAGCGGCTCCGGCCGTCCAGCGGGCGCAGGTCTCGCCGAGGC
>JASHQN010000183.1 GCA_030039135.1 Thermoplasmata archaeon
CGTCGAGCAGCCACTCCACGTTCGGATTGAACACGGCGACGCCGGCATACGACGAACCGACGAGGCCCGATATCCGCGAGGGAAGGGTCGCATAGTCTGCCGGGTAGGATGTACTCTGGATCCCCGCCGACTGGTTCTGAACCGGGCCGTTCTGCGCGCTGACGGCGTACGGCATCGCAACCGTCACGACGAGCGCCGCCGCGAGCGCCCATCCCAGCAGCAGGCTGGCGCGGGACCACCTCGACCGACGAGCTCGCAGGCCGGCGCCGGCCGCGGGTGGCTCGTTCGTTGTGGTGACATTCGGTGCGCTCAGAGGGGCCGCGTGAGAAGAGGTCGGAGGACGATCGATCGTCCGTTCGATCAGGATCCCGAGCGCGAGGGCGAGAGAGGGCACGACGATCGTCCAGTCCCAGAAATAGGACGCGTTCAACACCTGGTAACCGGCCACGTGGACGTAGAGAAACGTCGCAGCCGCCGCGAGCGGCCCTCGGGGCCCAGCGCCAAGAAGCGCCGCTGCCACCGACACGGCCAGAAGGTACACCCCACGCCGATCCCGAAATAGCGCGAGTCCGGACCAGACGGCCACGACGCTTACGATCACCAGGACGGCCCAGACAGCCGCTGCGAGCGAGCCTGCAGTGGAGGAAACCATGACGAAACCGACGAAATTCGACCATCCGGTCCCCGAGGACCAGACGTACCCGAACGTTACGAACACTGCGGCGGGGGACGCGCTGAGGCTCGTGAACACGGCAAGAGGCGTGGCGTACGAGGACGATGGGCCGAGATTGATGGGTGCCGAGTACACGGCGGGCAGCCACAGGGGGGCGAGGGCGAGCGGCAGCGCGAGAAAGCGGATCGAGTTGAGACCGAGCGCCAGCAGCCGCGGCCTCAGACGACCCCCGGGGATGATGACAGTATAGGCGATCAGAGCGACCACGTAGAGCAATAGCCCGAGCAGCAGAATCTGCAGGGACGCGGCCGAGACGACGAGGCAGCCTAGGGAAAGTGGGTACCAGATCCACCGGCGAGGTACGTCGAGGACCGCACGTCCGAGAAAGTACGCAGCCAGGAACGCGAAGCCCAGCGCGACGAAGGTCGGGTAATCGCCTTGACCATAGAGCTGGAGCTGGAACGGACCCGCGATCACCAGCACGGCGGCCGCGAGGCGGCCCCAACGGCTGACGATGAAGCCGCGGGCGAAAAACAGGAATGAGACGCCGACGAAGGTGGTCGTCAGGACAGCGTACGCCGCCGCCGCGCCCGGCGGGCCGAGCACGCTCGAGAGCCCGGCTTCCGGCCACAGGGCCGTCAGCTGCGTGAGTGCGACCGTGACGGGGATCGCGGTCGGCGCCCCCATGAACGAGTACGGATTCCAGACGGGATTCAGGGGCGCGTAGGTGGCGTATTGGTAGCCCGTACAGGGCAGTGCGAAGTTGCCCCACACGACGCACTCCCCTGGATTCGCGAGCAGCTTCCAATTGATCGCGACCGCGACCAGGAAGAGAACGGCGGCTTGCAGCCAAGTGGAAGCGCCCAGTGCGGACCACGCTTTGCGTGCGAGGCCGTAGGGTCGCGCGAGAAGTGATCGCATCCCCAGGGCGACTCTCCTGAAAAGAGGGCGCGTGTCTGGTGTTATAGTTTGTGGCTTCGAGGACTCACTGTCGTGAAATCAGTCCCGAATCCAGAATAGGGCCCGGGGGACGCCAAATCGGGGCCGGTTTCGCTTCTGCCTCGCCCAAGCAAGGACCCCACTCAGCGTGCTTCGACTGCCCGCTTCCGCAACAGGTTCAGAAACTCCGAGTCGTTCGCCAACGCAGCGGCAGAACGGAATGGGATCAATCGGACCCCGTGCCGAACGAGCCGATCTTCCAAGAGAGCTCTCAGGTTGGACGCGGTTTTGTGGGTCGGAGGGCCCTGAGAACCCACGTGAACCTCGTCCTCTCGCTCACCGGCGATGGGCCTCCGACGATAGGCGAGTCGGGCGGGGGTTTCCGCGATCTCAAGCAGGAACCATGCCCATCCCTCTCCCCGATACTCGAGCCATACGTCCCGCAGGGACGCCCGATCCGCCACGTACCGGAGCGAAGCCATGTCGAAGTACGAGACGTGAAGCGGGGGAATGAACCAGTACCAACTTGAGCCCATACACCGTGCGGTCTGCGAAGACGCATTGGGGGCCCTGACGAACAGTAGACCGCCGTCGCGTAGGTGCGATACCGCTGCATCAAAATCCTCTCGTGGCGCTCGAGAATGCTCCAACGAGTGGCTCATGACGACCAGGTCGAATGTGTCCGACGGCCGCAGAACCGCCGGCACGGTGCCGACTCGTACGTCCGCGTGGGTTAGCTCTCGGGCGAGTTGAGCTGTGCTGGGATCTACCTCGATACCGGTGCAAGACCAGCCCCTCCGCTGAGCAACTCCGATAAGTTCACCCACAGAGCAACCCACGTCCAGAAGCCGCCGCCGAGGGCCGTCGACGGAGGATTCGATTCGCTTCAATAGCGCGTCGCAGTCCCGCAACCGATCCTGGCGGGCGTTCGCCGGGGCGACGTACGTCGTCTCGGCATACGCCTTGTAGCGGTACAATTCCAACAGAGCTTCCGGGTCAGGAATCGGCCACACGAAGTCGACACCACAGCGCGCACAGGACCATGTGGGCCACTGAGCCGATCGGAACCGCTGCGAGGGGTAGATCGGCGTTGAGCCGTTTCCCGGGGTCTTGCACCAGATGCACGAAGGTGGTGAAGTCAACGCGAATCAAGACTAGAAGAAGCCCTCCACTAAAGGCGGTTCCCTACCATTCGAGCGAAAAGGTTTCGCACATCACTCGACGCGAGGTAGCCCAAAGTTCAAGGACGTGAGCTCGATGTTGGCTCGGCACTCGTCTTGGATGGGTCCCGAACGAGTTATGGCCGATTCGGCCGCACGACGGTTCTATGATGAGAGGGTCTACGGGGAGTATTTCTCCATCCAGGAAACCCAGCGAGTCGCTGATCGTTTCCCGGTAATCGCGGACCTCCTCAAGCAGGGCCACAGGGATGGCTGGCGCAGGGTCCTCGATGTAGGTCCGGAAAACCCGAGCGTACCCAGATTCCTCTCCTCCCGATTGGGCGTGCCCGTGACCCGGTACCATTGCATCGATGTATCGTCCAAGTCGGTCACACTGCTGGCCTCCGCGGGCTTTCCCGCGCTCCAAATTGACGTCTCCGTCGAAACACTCCCGTTTCCCGATGGTCACTTCGACCTCGTTTTCATGACCGAGGTCATCGAGCACCTGTTTGATCCCGACCATGCGCTGCTCGAGATCCACCGGGTGCTCGCTGCCGGGGGAGTGCTTGTCGTCACGACGCCCAATCTCGCGTCCTGGGCGAACCGGATCCTGCTACTCGTCGGACGGCAACCCATGATGACCGAGACGAGCACCGCCCTTTCGTTCGGCTGGGGCACGGCACGCCAAGGGCGGAGGCCGGTCGGCCACCTGCGGCTTTACGTGAGACGAGCGCTGGTGGAGATGCTGGTGCACTATGGCTTTCGGGTCGAGCACCTGAGAGGTCTCCCTTATGGCCCGAACCTTCCGCGTGATTTTCCGGCGCTCCATCTTCTGGACCGAATCTTTGCAAGCTCGCCGGATCTTTCCGGAGGGCTGCTGGTGATCGCGTCGAAGCTCCCGCAAGAGGCCGGCACAGCCAACACGGCGCCCTAGTCCCCATCGACGCCAGCGCTTGCTCCGTCGGAGTCTGCGAGGGAGGCCACAGTTCCGTCGCGCTCTCCGACTGATCAGTGCCACCGGGCGGCTACTCCGGGAGTTTGAACGCCGCGGACCGCGACCAGGTATTCACAGACAAAGGGAGGTCCCGAGGATTCTCCCAGCCCCTCGGGCGAGTCGACGAAACGGGTTCCAAACTCACGCGCAGCCCGCACGGCGCGCGTCGGATTGGGTACGTGCCACGTTACGAAGTTCGCGGGCTCTTTGCAGCGTTCAGTGGGCGGGCCGGAGTCGGGCTTATCGTTGTGGCTCCGTTCGGGACGTCCGCGCCGCAGGCGTCGTCGAGGTAGCGTGGAGCCGATTGACCAGGCCGTTCGAAAGTTCGTGTTTGACTACCTTCTGGAACGCACTCACGCCCCGGTGCTGGAGGAGATCGCCCCGTATCTCGGGTTAGATCTCCCTACGGCAATGGAATCGCTGCGAAGACTGGAGGCGGGACATCACCTCAAGCTTCTCGATGGCACTTCTCGGATCCTGATGGCGTTCCCTTTCTCCGCGATCGCCACGCCGTACCGGGTCACGCGCTCCAACGGCCGCCGGTATTTCGCCAACTGCGCTTGGGATTCCATCGCGTTCCATCCCATGCTGGCCGAGCCGAT
>JASHQN010000184.1 GCA_030039135.1 Thermoplasmata archaeon
ACCCGCCGGGGGGCGCGGTCGACTGGGTGATGGGGAAGGGGTTCGACGCGACGATGGCCGTCGGGCCTTGGGTCGTTCCCAAGGAGGAGGTCGGGGAGGTCTACCCGCTACGGATGGAGCTCAAGGTCGGCGGAACGCTCCGTCAGGCCGGCGACACGACCGACTATATCTTCCGCATCCCCGCGATCCTCGCGCACCTCTCAACGGGGATCTCTCTCGAGCCGGGGGACGTGATCTCGCTCGGGAGCCTCGGAGGGCTGCCGGGCTACGAGTTCGGCAACGAGAGCCGCAAGCTGAAGCCGGGGGACTCGATCGAGGGCGCCATCGAGAAGATCGGCCGGCTCGTCATCCCGGTGAAGGCCGAAGCGCGGCCTCCCCCCGCAGCACCAGAAAGAGCGCCAACGGCGTAGGCAGCTCGTCCTCGGCGCCCGCGACGCCGTGGATCCCTCCACCAGGGAACGGGTAGCGCACGTCCTCGGCGAACGTTACCGGAGTCCGACCGTCCTCGGCCGATTCGAGGAGGGCGTCGCGGAACGGGTTGAAGTCGTCGAGCGCATCGCGCGAGAGCGGCACGACGCGTAGACCGGTCCCGCCGTGCAAGGATCCCGGGAGACGGATCAAGCGGTGGATGTCGGTCGTGACCGGCGCATCGGTCTCCCCCTGAACTTCCACCGAGGCGCGCGGGACGACCGCCTCGAGGAACTCCGTGGGCACCGCTTTAGGGAAGATCTCGAGGGACAGGGTGCGCCGGATCTTCTCGGCGCCGCCGTCGTCGACCAGGAGCTTCGCCCAGCGGCGCGCCTTCGCGGGTGGGATCCCGTAACCGACCATCTCCTTCGCCGCCGCGTCCGCGCCGGCCGACTCCCATCGGGCCAGGACCTCCAGGACCGCGCGCGTGGTTCGACCCTCCCATCCGGGCGCATCCGGCGGCGCAAGGTACCGTACGGTGGGTGCGGCACGGCCCCGTCGGGCCACCGGGGCCTCGCCGTCCGAGCCGTCCAGCGAGTCCACATGGGGCCCGGCCCGTCGGGCCCGGATCGCTCGCATCGGTTCGATGCCCGTCCCGAGTACATAGTCGACGAGCTCCCGTCGCTCGGGACTCGACAGCGGGAGGAACCGCTCGTCCCGAACGTGCACGTGGTAGCCGCGTCCCCCCGAGAAGACGAGGGCGGTCGCGGCGGGATCGACACCGAAATCGCGGAACAAGAAATCATCGACGAGCTGGACCAGGCGGCGTTTCACGAGCGAGAGCTGGCCCGGATAGTCGAGCTCGCTTGCGCCGCGAAGGTGGTCGGAATCGAGGTCGAAGATGAGATCCGCGCCCAGCCACTCCTTCGCGGGCATCGTCGGCTCGGCGGGACGGCGATAGTATGCCGACGAGTAGTAGACGTGCCGTGGAACTTCGCGGACGAGGAACCCTCGAAATTCCTCCGAGGTCCGCAGGGTCGCGTGGCGGCGCATCAGGGTCTCGGTCGAGAACGGGAAGGCGGCGAACTCGCGTCGGCTGAGCCGATCCGGCGGTTCGACCGCCGTGGAGCGGTAGTAACCGGCGAACGCGTTCCGGGCCCAGGCGAGGGCGGCGTCGTCCAGCGGGACGGTCTTGGCCATCCGGTCTACTCCAGATCCGGCTCGGGGGCAGCGGGCCCGCCGAGGTCGGCGAGCGCCGCATCGCGGCGCAGACGGGCGAGCAGGTGGAAGACCGTCGAGTGCTCGCTGCCCTTCAGCAGGAGCTCGACCGCCCGGGTCGCCCGTTCCAGCTGTGCCTCGTCGCCGATCAGGGCGACCGTCGAGCCGAAGACGCTCATCGAGCACCCCGAGAGCTCCTCGATCCGCGACCGGGCGCGACCGTGCGTGCCGATCACCCGCGCGCGAATGCGGCGCAGGGCCGCCTTTTCGTGGTGACCCGTCGTGAACTTGATGTCGAGGACACCGAGGTAGGCGTTGTCCTTCAAGAGCCGCATCGCGCGCTCGGGAGAAAACCCTCGTCCGATCGCGACCGTGATGTCCCGCGCCTTGAGCGCCCCGAGCGGGTCGGAATCCGATCCTGAAATGCGGACCTCGCCGTCCTCGGCGTCGACGTCGATCTGCGTCCCAGTGCGGGTCGCGATCTCCCGCTTGGTCCGACCGCCGGTGCCGATCAGGACCGCGATCCGTTCCTCGGGGATCCGCGTGTACAGAACGGGCATCGTCACTCCGTTGGGCCGGCCGGCCGAATCGAGTCGGCGCCGACGGCGCGTAGGAACTCCCCCGGATCCACCTCGAAGCCGAGCTTGCCGAGGTATCGGGCGTAGTTCGTGACGTCCCGCTCAAGGAGATGGAGCGCCTGAGGGTGCGCGGAGTCGATCGCCTGGGCTACGTCGATCAGCACGACCTGCTGGTCCCAGTAGAGCGTGTTGTAGGGCGAGAGGTCCCCATGGACCAGGTGGGCGTTCATCACCATCGCTCGGATCTGGTGCACGAGGGTCTCGTAAAGACCCGCCGGGTCGTCCACGACCGAGTCCTTGAGACGCGGGGCCGCGCCGCGCTCGTCGCCGATAAACTCCATGACGAGCATGTTCCGCAGATGGGCGAAGGGGCGCGGCACCCGGACCCCAGCGTCGGTGAGGCGTCCTAGGATCGTGTGCTCCCGTCGGGTCCATCCGAAGATGAGTCCCCCGAAGTTCCGGACGCTCGTCTGGTGGCGGAGCTCCTCGAGGGCGTACGGAGGCAGGTGGCGGAACGTCGTGTTGCTGATGCGATAGATCTTGACCGCTCGGTACTCGTTCCCCCGGGTCGCCCGGAACACGCCTCCCTCCTTTCCCGTGGCGATCGGAAAGTCGATCGAATCGAACTGGCCCTGGTTCACGAGCCGGGAGACGGCGATCAGGGTGGCGTGGTCGAAGAACTCATCGAGCAGCTTACGCTGTTCCGCCTCCTTGCGGCGGTCTTCCGACCGCTCGCGTCGCGGGAAGACCAGCGCCTCGGACCGGGGCATCGACCCAACCAGTGCTACCGGTCTCATAGGCTTGCGGCCGCCCCCCGGGCGGTGGCGTCGGAGTAACGGTGAGGATATCCCTCCGGGCGTCGTGGTTTCGTCCATGTCGCCCGTCCTCCTCACGCCCGCGACGCCGAAGGGTCGAAGCGGCCCGGCCCCGCCGCTCGCCGGCAGCGCTCCATCGGCTCTCGCCCACGTCCTCGCCGGCCCGGCCGACTTCAACGGCGTCTTCCGCGTCGTCCGGGACGCCGTCCACCGCGTGCTCGGCATCGAGCGGCCCGGGCTCGGGCTCGGCCTATCGAACCTGCCTCCGTACGTCGGCGCCTACTGGCAGATTACCGGCAACCTGATCGTGCTCAACGAAGGGCTCGTTCAAACGATGCGCGCGAACGCGACCTCTCCGCTCGAGTTCAACAGCTTCGTCTACGTGATCCTCGCCCACGAGTACCTCCATTCGCTCGGGTACCTCGATGAGCACGCCGTCCGCAAGGTCACCGCCTACGTCACTCGGACCGCGTTCGGCTCCGATCACCCCGCGACTCGGATGGCGGAGGGTGACCTCTGGCGGCTCTTCCCCTTCCTTGCGTACGCGCCGGCCGGCGACGGGCGCCGCCTCAAGGTCGTTCCCCGCTTCGACCTCGCGGCGACCGAGACGTACATCCGCTGAGACTGCTCGGGGACGCGGAAGCGCCGGCGCCGACCTTATCTCGGTACCCGGCATTCAGTTGGTCCGCCCTATGGCCGTCAACGATGCGATCGGCGTCACGCTCATCGTGGTCGGGATCGCTCTCTTCGCCTTCGAGCTCGTGCATCCCGGCGCGCTGCTCATCATCCCGGGTTCGATCCTCCTGGTCGCGGGCTTTCTCTACCTGTTCCTGCCGAACCTGCTGCTCGACAGCTACATCGGGCCGGTGATCGTCATCATCGCGGCGATCCTCGCCGCGCTCGTTGAGATCCCGTACTACCGCTGGGTCGCCCCCGTGCATCGTCCGATGAGCACGACCAGCGGGGGTCTCGTCGGGGAGGAAGGGATCGTCATCGCCCCGGTCGTCCCCAACACCCTCCGCGGCAAGGTGAAGGTGAACTCGGAGGTCTGGTCCGCGAAGGCCGACGAACCCATCCCCGTGGGAACTCGGGTCCGGGTCGTCCACGGCGAGGGAGTGTCGGTGACCGTCCAGGCGAT